>CAVKNF010000054.1:0-14537 GCA_963657415.1 bacterium
GTAGTGGAAGATGTGCCATTGGAGATGAAGGGCACGGTGGGCATTCTCACCACCGACATTCCCGAGGCGGAGATAATAGGAACGGCACAGGACGAACCCACATACTGGCGACTGATAAAGCAGCAGACTCCCGACCTCGTGCTGCTCGATCTCGGTCTTGGAGGTTCCACCACCGTGGGCGTGGAGATATGCCGACACACTAAAGAATCTTATCCCGACGTGAAGGTGCTGATCTTCACTGGCGAAATACTCAACGAGAAACTGTGGGTCGACGCTCTCGATGCTGGTTGTAACGGCATCATACTGAAGAGCGGCGAACTGCTCACACGCAATGACGTGCTTGCCGTGATGGGAGGCGACAAACTGGTGTTTAACGAACCCATACTCAACAAGATCGTGGACCGGTTCAAGGAAACTGTCAACCAGCAGATACTTCATCAGGAGGCGCTCATCGACAATGACGTGGACGAATATGACGAGCGCTTCCTGCGCCATCTGGCTCTCGGCTACACCAAGGAACAGATAACGATGCTCCGCGGCATGCCATTCGGAGTGAAGAGTCTCGAAAAGCGACAAAACGAACTCATCGCAAAACTCTTTCCCAACAGCAAGGGCGGCGTAAATGCCACACGACTCGTGGTGCGCGCTCTCGAACTGAGAATTCTCGACATCGACAATCTCGTAGCCGACGATGAATAAACCGAAGATATTCATATTGACATCCCTGACATTGTGCACCCTGCAGGCGCTCACAATCCTCACGTCATGGATAGCCAGCGCGGTGTTTCCCGATGAGGGTTTCAACTCCCTCTTGAGCGGCACCGGACTGCGCTGGCTATTCGGTCAAAGCGTCAGCAGCGGATGCACGGAATACATGGCATGGCTGATGATCGGCAGCACTTTTATCGGAACATTCCTGTGGAGCGGGTTACCAAAAAAGATAATCTCTTTCAAGTCATGCGATTACAATGAGAAGACTGCCATAGTGTTTTTCTTCATCATTCTTCTCATCGGCATCGGCATCTGCTCGGCATTCGCTTTAGTCCCCCACTCGTCCTTCCTTGGCATCGACGGCAGACTCTTCACAGGACCTTTCCTTAAGTCCTCTCTGCTGGTCCTCGGCAGTTCGGTTTTCGCCGGCAGCATCACCTTCCTGCTGTTGACCGAAAGAGTAAAATCCTACTCAATAGCAGCCGATGCTATGCTTTGCGGACTAAAAGCCATTGCACCACTGATAGTTGTCCTTTTTCTGTTAAAGGTTACCATTGAAATGGTCGTTTTTGCATTCTTTTGACAAAGGACAAAATCCATAAAAATATCTCTTGATTTAGTTGGTAGAGATAGAGATTTATACTACCTTTGCAAACGGACAAGAGAAACAAAAAAAGGAAAACTCCCAAACCAAACAGAGATTAAAAGTTTCTCAAAAAAGAAAACTTTTAATCGAGAAATCAAGCAAAAGTTTTCCCAAAAGGATAAGTTCCACTGAGCCCATCATGAGAAATACGCTCACTAAAGAAAACTTTAACGTAAACATACACAGACATATACAGAGACAATAGTTATCATGGAGATCAAGAATTTCAGCATCACAAAGAGAGATGGTTCTAAGGTAATGTTTTCCTTAGACAAAATCATGAACGCCATAATCAAGGCATTTGAGTCCGTCAACGAGGCTACAGATCTTGGTGTGATATCCAAAATCCTCAGCCATCTTGACATCCACAACGACATCAAGGTGGAAGACATACAAAACCAAGTGGAAGTGGCTCTCATGGAGGAAGGTCACTACAAGGTGGCAAAGTCTTTCATGCTCTATCGTCAGCAGCACACAGAGGACCGCGAGACCATAGAACGCATAAAGTTTCTCACCGACTATTGTGATGCTGCCAACGCCGCTACGGGTTCGAAATATGATGCCAATGCTAATGTTGAGCACAAGAATATCGCCACCCTCATCGGCGAACTGCCAAAGTCTGCCTTTATCCGTCTGAACAGAAGATTGCTCACCGACAGAATAAAGAAGATGTATGGCAAGGAACTCTCCGACAAATACATTGATCTCCTGACACATCATTTTATATATAAGAACGACGAGACTTCACTTGCCAACTACTGCGCATCAATCACCATGTACCCATGGCTCATCAGCGGCACAGGCGGCATAGGCGGCAACTCCACGGCACCGACAAACCTCAAGTCTTTCTGCGGCGGATTTGTCAACATGGTGTTCATCGTCAGTTCGATGCTCTCTGGCGCATGTGCCACTCCCGAGTTCCTGATGTATATGAACTATTTCATAGGCAAGGAATATGGTGCCGACTACTGGCAGCACCCTGAGCAGCAGGCTGACCTGTCGCTGAAGAAACGTTCCATCGACAAGGTCATCACCGACTGTTTCGAGCAGATAGTATATTCTATCAACCAGCCTACAGGAGCGCGCAATTTCCAGGCTGTGTTCTGGAATATCTCCTATTACGACAAATATTACTTCCAGTCACTCTTCGAGAACTTCTACTTCCCCGACGGATCCAAGCCTGATTGGGAATCATTGTCTTGGCTGCAGAAGAGATTCATGAAATGGTTTAACCAGGAACGCACCAAGACCATGCTGACATTCCCTGTGGAAACCATGGCGATGCTCGTCGAAAATGGCGAACCGAAGGACAAAGAATGGGGCGACTTCACCGCCGAGATGTATTCCGAGGGACACTCATTCTTCACCTACATTAGCGACAATGCCGACTCTCTCTCCTCTTGCTGCCGTCTGCGCAACGAGATTACAGACAACACATTCTCTTATACTCTCGGTGCTGGCGGTATCTCTACTGGATCGAAGAGCGTGCTGACCATCAACATCAACCGCAGCGTGCAGTATGCCGTAAACCACGGTCTGGATTACACGGAGTTTCTCACCGACATCGTGGACCTCTGCCACAAGGTGCAGACTGCCTACAATGAGAACCTGAAGAGTCTGCAGAGCAATGGCATGTTGCCTCTCTTCGACTCTGGCTACATCAACATGTCGCGCCAGTATCTGACTATCGGCGTCAACGGCATCGTGGAGGCTGCCGAGTTTATGGGACTGAAGATCAATGACAACCCAGAATATCTGAAGTTTGTGCAGGGCATCCTCGGCATCGTGGAGAAGAAGAACAAGGAATACCGCACCAAGGAGTTGATGTTCAACTGCGAGATGATTCCTGCCGAGAATGTAGGCGTGAAGCATGCGAAGTGGGACAAGGAGGACGGATACTTCGTGCCACGCGACTGCTACAACTCTTACTTCTATGTTGTGGAAGACGACTCATTGACCATCATCGACAAGTTCAAACTCCATGGCGCACCTTACATCAAGCACCTCACTGGCGGTTCGGCTCTCCACATGAACCTCGAGGAGCATCTGTCGAAGGCACAGTATGCGCAGTTGATAAAGGTGGCAGCAAAGGAAGGATGCAACTACTTCACATTCAACATCCCCAACACCTTGTGCAATGACTGCGGACACATCGACAAGCGCTATCTGCACAAGTGTCCTAAGTGCGGTTCGGAGAACATCGACTATCTGACACGCATCATCGGATACCTGAAGCGAGTGAGCAACTTCTCGCAGGCAAGGCAGAAGGAAGCGTCACGCCGCTACTATGCAGGAAAGAATAAGTTGGTGGAAGCCTAAAAAACATCATGCTAAAATACATAAACACCGACATCGTCTTTCAGGAAATCCCCGATGAGGTAACTCTTGCTATAAATATCTCCAACTGCCCTTGCCGATGCCCCGGATGCCACAGCAAATTTCTCTGGACCGACACAGGCACAGAACTTGACGAAAAGGAGATAGACGATTTTATAAAGGAATTTGGAAGAAACATCACATGCATAAGTTTCATGGGAGGCGATGCCGAACCGGCTGAGGTCGACAGACTTGCAGCATACATAAAGTCAAACTACCCAAATATAAAGACGGCATGGTATACAGGGCGCACCATCATCTCTTCCTCCATCAGCCTTGACAACTTCGACTACATAAAGGTAGGTCCTTACATCAAGCACCTCGGTCCTCTAAAGAATCCGAAGACCAACCAGCGCCTCTACCGCATACGCCACACTGACAACAGCAAGGAAGACATCACGAGCCGTTTCTGGAAGAAGTCCGCATTGTAGTCAATCATATTTCACCCGTACATTTCATAGTAGGCGAAACGTCCGCGCTTTACCCTTTTAGGAGGTACGGCGCCCTCGCCGTACCACGAGGCAGGAATTTCTCAATTGAGATTGCTTGTTTGTGATGGGTGCAGCGAGGACGCAGCACCTACTATAGAATGCTTTTCATAGTAGTTGCAGCGTCCCCGCTGCAACCATTCCCAAATACAAATTTTCCACTTGCGATGGGTACAGCGAGGGCGCTGTACCTCCTATAGTTACCAATAGGTTAGTTGCGATACTATTGCCGAATAGTTAGTAATATCAGAACACAGATATCAAAAAAAGATAACGGACATATAACATCACTCGCCCTGTAAGGACAACTACATAAAATTCAAAGACATATAATGTAGTTGCCCTTACAGGGCGCAGCTATTTTGGATATCTGTTTACCCAGGGTGTTGCCCTGGGCTATGTTTAGTTGCCCTTACAGGGCGTAAGATTGACGGAGATTCTATTTGGCACTCTCCTTTTTCTGTTCCTTCCGCGGACGACGGTTATTGGGTCTGCTGTGGTGCTTCTTCGTCTTTGTATCCACAGCCTTGGGGTTGCTATTCTGATCCTTACCTTGTGGCTTGGAGGACTTGCCTTGTGGCTTAGAAGACTTTCCCCTACCCTTCGGACCGCCCTTGCCTGACTTGCCTTTCTTCTTGACGGGAGCATTATAGTCGGGACCATCTATCATTCCCTCGGGCATAGGATTCTTTTCTATATCCTTCTCAAGGAAAGTCTCTATCTGCTTGAAGTAGTAGATGTCATCCTCTGAGACGAAAGTTATGGCGATGCCGTCACGCTCGGCTCTCGCCGTACGGCCTATGCGGTGCACATAGTCTTCCACATCGTGGGGCACATCATAGTTGATGACCATGGCTATGTCGTCGATATCTATGCCTCGCGCCACGATGTCGGTGGCAACGAGCACATCGGTCTGACCGCTCTTAAACTTATACATCACCTCATCGCGCTCAGCCTGCGACAGATCGGAGTGCATCTCTCCGCTGTTGATTTTCATCTTCACCAGAGCACGACCTATCTCCTTCACCTTGTTTTTCTTACCACAGAAGATGATGACGCGCTTCAGTTGGTCAGCCTTAAACATATGGCGGATGATATCCAACTTCTGCGGTTCATAGCACACATAGGCGCTCTGGAGAATCTTCTCTGCTGGTTTGCTGACAGCGAGCTTCACCAGTTTAGGATTCTTCAGCAAAGTCTTTGCCAAGGACTCTATCTTCGGAGGCATGGTGGCAGAGAACATTATCGTCTGACACTCCTTAGGCAATAACTTGGCTATGGAGATGATATCTTCAGAGAATCCCATGTCGAGCATGCGGTCAGCCTCATCGAGGATGAAGAATGAACAACGGCTCAAGTCGAGATTACCTATCTGCATGTGGCTGATGAGTCGTCCCGGTGTAGCGATGAGCATGTCGGCTCCTGCCTTCATGGCCTTCACCTCCTGGTCAAAACGGTTGCCGTCATTGCCGCCATATACAGCCAGCGAACTCACGTTGGGCAGGTAATAACCAAAACCCTGCATGGCCTGGTCTATCTGCTGAGCCAACTCACGTGTCGGCGACATCACCACGCAGTTGATGGCGTCCTCAGGATAGTTGCCACTGTCAAGCATGGAGAGCACAGGGAGCAGATAAGCGGCAGTCTTGCCCGTACCCGTCTGCGCCACACCTATTATGTCATGATGATTTAATATCTGTGGAATACATGCCTCCTGCACAGGAGTGCACACATCGAAGTGCATATCCCACAAAGCGTCGAGGATATTGTCACTTAAGTCAAGTTCGTCAAAATACATTTACTTCTTCTTTTTCTTCTTTCTATTACATATACATCAGCATCAACTCGGCACAACACCTGCATCAACTCGGTGCATGCTTATAGCACCAGTATGCCACAAAGGCAAAGAGTATGTTGGGTATCCATGCCGCTATTATCGGCGGCAGTCCGGCATTGATGGCAAAGGTAGAGGAGACGGTCTGCAGGAGGATGTAGGTGAAACTCAGTCCGAGACCTATGCCGAGATACATTCCCATTCCGCCCTTTCTCTTCCTCGAGGAGAGCGACGCTCCGATGATGGTGAGGATGAAGGCTGCCAACGAGGAGGCTATGCGCTTGTGGTATTCCACCTGATATTGCACCACATTCTTGCTTCCGCGGTTTACCTGCTTGGAGATGTAGTCCTTGAGTTCCGGACTTGTGAATGTCTCCTGCTGTCCCTTGGAGTAGACGAGGTCTGTCGGCTCCATCATTATCAGCGTGTCGAGTGTAGATCCCGTGGTCACCTTTTCCTTGAGACTGCGCATCTCGCGCACCTTCCAGTTGAATGCCTTCCAGTGGTATTTGCTGTCGGAGATGGTGTCATACTGTATGGAGGATGCCGTCATGTGGCTCACGAGTTTCTTGTTCTCAAACTTGTCGAGCGAGAATCCGTAGCCCTGCTTATTTCTATTGTCATAGTGCTGTATGTAGGCTATGACGCCTTTTTCCACCTGCAACTGCACATTGTCCGCAGCCGTATTCTTCTTATTGTTCTTGTACATCGAGTCGAAGTTCATTCGGATGATGTTGCCGTGCGGTATCACGTATGCTGAGAGATAGAACGACAATCCGGAAATGAGAACACAGGAGATCATGTAAGGGCGCAACAGTCGCTTGAAGGATACTCCGGCAGCCATGATGGCAATAATCTCGGAGTTGCCCGCCATCTTCGAGGTGAAGAATATCACGGCGATGAATACGAACAACTGAGAATAGAGGTTGGCGAAATAAGGCACGAAGTTGGCGTAGTAGTCAAACACGATGGCCTTCAACGGTGCATGATACTCGGTAAACTTCGACAGGTTCTCATTGATGTCGAAGACTATGGAGATGGAAATGATGAGGAGGATGGAGAAGAAATACGTACCGATAAACTTCTTAATGATATACCAGTCGAGAGTGCTGATGTAACTGAATACATTCAACTTCCTTATCCATCCGAAGTAACGCTTCATAAATGCGAAGACAGGAGCGACCTTCGCGAAAGCCTTTCCTGTCCGTTGCTTGAGCGTCATCAGATTCTTCTTCCAAGATTCTCTATAACCGTTCTTTTCCATTGAGTGAAATCACCGTTAATAATGTGTTGACGTGCGTCTGTGACCAGTCGCAGATAGAATGCCAAATTGTGTATGGAGGCTATCTGCATGGCCAGGAGTTCCTGTGCCTTGAAGAGATGATGCAGGTATGCCTTGGTGTAGACAAGGTCGGTCTCGCATCCGTCGGGGTCGATGGGCGAGAAGTCGTCCTCCCACTTCTTGTTCTTCATGTTCATGGTGCCGTTGTAGGTGAAGAGCATGGCATTGCGGCCGTTGCGGGTAGGCATCACGCAGTCAAACATGTCCACACCGCGCTCTATACCTTCGAGAATATTCTGCGGCGTACCCACACCCATGAGGTAGCGGGGCTTGTCCTTGGGCAATATCTCGTTGACCACCTCTATCATCTCATACATCACCTCCGTAGGTTCTCCCACGGCAAGTCCGCCTATGGCATTGCCGTCGGCACCAAGGTCAGCCACATGCTTGGCGGCATCGCGACGAAGGTCAGGATATTTGCATCCCTGCACTATGGGGAAGAGGCTCTGCTGATAGCCATAGAGAGGTTCGGTCTCATTGAAATGCTTCCAGCATCGCTCCAGCCAGCGCTGAGTGAGTCGGAGGCTGTTCTTGGCATAATTGTAGTCGCTCTCGCCGGGAGGACATTCGTCAAACGCCATCATGATGTCGGCACCGATGATGCGCTCTGTGTCCATCACATTCTCTGGAGTGAAGAAATGCTTCGAACCGTCTATGTGTGAGCGAAACTCACATCCTTCTTCCTTGAGTTTTCTTATGCCTGTCAGGGAGAACACCTGAAAACCACCTGAGTCGGTGAGTATCGGACGGTCCCATCCATTAAACTTGTGCAGACCTCCTGCCTTGTGCAGTATCTCAAGACCCGGACGGAGATAGAGGTGATAGGTGTTGCCGAGAATAATCTGCGCCTTCACCTGCTCCTTGAGTTCGCGGAAGTGCACGCCCTTTACAGATCCGCAGGTGCCCACGGGCATGAATATCGGAGTCTGTATCTGTCCGTGCGCCGTAGTGATCACTCCAGCACGGGCATTGCTTGCATTGTCTACGTGTTGAACTTCAAATGTCATGCCTTATCCTTAATTTCTTCTATATCAAAGACTACTGCGTCCTTCACCTTCTCGTCAGTGAGTACGAAGTCCCATACGTCCTGCACATTCTCCACATAGTGGAATGACACTCCATGGAGATAAACCTCAGGTATCTCCTCTATGTCTTTCTGGTTCTCGCTGCAAAGCACGATGTCGGTGATGCCGGCTCTCTTGGCAGCAAGAATCTTTTCCTTTATACCACCCACTGGGAGCACCTTGCCACGGAGCGTAATCTCACCCGTCATGGCGGTATTCTTCCTCACCTTACACTGTGTGAGTGCAGAGGCTATGGATGTGGCGATGGTGATGCCTGCGGAAGGACCGTCCTTAGGTGTGGCACCTTCTGGCACGTGGATATGGATGTTCCACTGGTCGAAAATGCGATAGTCCACACCGAGTTTGTCGATGTGAGCCTTCACATACTCCAACGCTATGACGGCACTCTCCTTCATCACGTCACCGAGATTACCCGTAAGCGTGAGTTTGCCAGCCTTGCCCTTGCTGAGCGAAGTCTCAATGAAGAGTATCTCGCCGCCCACGCTTGTCCAAGCCAGACCAGTGACAACTCCGGCATAGTCATTGCCCTGATATACATCGCGATAGAAAGGAGCCTTGCCGAGAAGTGGCTCAATCTTGTCGGGAGTAATCTTTGTGTCGAGATTTTCCTCCTCGCTCGCTATCTTGTAGGCTATCTTGCGCATGCACTTGCCAATCTGCTTTTCCAGTTGGCGCACACCACTCTCGCGGGTGTAGCGCTCGATGATAGTCTCAAGGGCAGCCTTGTTGAATGTTATTTTGTAGTCGGTATGGTCTATACCGTTGTTCTCCAGTTCGCGAGGCACGAGATGACGCTTGGCTATCTCTATCTTCTCCTCGGTGATATATCCCGACACCTCGATGATTTCCATACGGTCGAGCAACGGACGCGGAATGCCTCCGAGGTCGTTGGCAGTGGCTATGAAGAGCACGTTGGACAGGTCATAGTCAACATCGAGATAATTGTCGTGGAAGGCATTGTTCTGCTCAGGGTCGAGCACCTCGAGGAGTGCTGACGAAGGATCTCCCTGTATGGTATTCTGTGCCACTTTGTCTATCTCATCGAGGATAAACACAGGATTGGACGAACCTGCCTTCTGTATGCTCTTGATGATACGACCTGGCATGGCACCGACATATGTGCGGCGGTGACCACGGATTTCGCTCTCGTCATGCACGCCACCGAGTGACATGCGCACATACTGGCGCTTCATGGCTGTGGCGATGCTCTTGCCGAGCGATGTCTTTCCTACTCCCGGAGGACCGTAGAGGCAGAGTATAGGAGCCTTGAGGTCAGAACGGAGTTTCAATACGGAGATATACTCCAGTATGCGCTCCTTCACCTTCTCCATGCCATAGTGGTCTTTGTCGAGAATCTTCTTCGCACGCTGCAGGTTGAGGTCGTCTTTGGTAAACTCATTCCAAGGCAGACCGACAAACTGCTGCAGATAGTTCAACTGGATGGCAAACTCAGGGCTCTGTGGATTATACGTATCCAGTTTGTCGAGTTCCTTAAAGAACTGTTCCTCTGTTTCCTTGCTCCACTTCTTTCCCTTTGCCTTCTCCTCCAGTTCCTTCCTTTCAGGAGAACCTTCGCCATTGCCGAGTTCCTCCTTGATATTCTTTATCTGCTGCTGCAGGAAATATTCGCGTTGCTGTTCGTCGAGATCCTCGCGCGTCTTGCTGCGTATCTCCTGTCGGAGTTCGAGAAGTTGTATGTCGCGGTTTAATACCTTCAGAATCTTCATCACGCGGTCATGCATCATCTTCACCCTCAGCATATCTATCTTTTCGGCTATGCTGAATGGCATGTTGGTGCAGATATAGTTGAGCGCCAACACGTTGTTGTGGATGTTATTGATGGCAAACTGCGACTCGTTTGGTATCTCCTCGTTCTTGCGGATATAGTCGGAAGTGGTGTGGCGAAGGTCGTCCATCGCCATATTGAAGAGGTTTTCCTTCTCGAGATTCTCCGGCATCTTCTCCACGTCGCCATTGACCAGACCCACATAATAGGGTTCGGTCTGAAGCAGGGAGTGCAGATGGCATCTGCCGAGTCCCTGGATGATGACGGTAAGGTTCTCCGAATCTGGCATCTCAATGACTCTTATCAAGCGGGCGAAGACTCCCCACTTGTAGATATCCTTGAAGTCGGGATCATCAAGCGTAGAATCCTTCTGGCAGAAGACTGCCATCGTCTGGTCTTGGTTTTTCTTCATATATTCCACCAAAGCCAGACTCTTCTCCCTACCCACGATTATGGGAGTGATGATACCGGGGAAGAGTACTATATTGCGTGTTACGAGAATGGGAAAACTGCCTGACGTTTCAGTCTCAAAGAGATTCTTTATATCTCCGTCATAGTCAGCAATCATTTGTATGGTTGTGCTTTTTTCTCTCATATTCTAATCTGTTACCCTTGGCTTGCTTTCAGCAACATGCCATATGAGTTGCAAATTTACTGCTTTTTAACGACAATGATTTCGTTTACAATATAATATTTAGAAATATTAAGGAGGTACGGCGCCCTCGCCGTACCACATGGCAGGGATTTCTCAATTGAATTGGCTTGTCCAAAGTGGTACGGCGAGGGCGCCGTACCTCCTAAAGTTACTGCATATTGTTTCGCTCAAGTTTGAAATAGCCGAGCCTATGCGACGAGTTCTTCTTGCCGAGTGTGCGCACTTGATAGAATCCACAAGGCAATGAGCGCACGTCAACCTTAGCATTAGCAAACACGGTCATCACCGCCACTCCCTGCATAGTTTCTATCTGTAGCAGATCACTCCTGTTGGCCTCCTTTAGGTTGACATACAATACATTGCCATCGCAACTCATCATCGTGAGAACATCTTCCTTATCTGCGTTTGCCGACTTATGTTTCCTCTTCACAGGCAATGTGTGATTCTGCAAAGCCTTACTCTCGTTGCCATATCTGTCCATAGCCGTGACGGCATAGAAACGACCGTCGAGGGGAACTTTCAATTCGGAAGCCTGAAGACGTGAGGCCACAAGATTGGACGCTTTGCTGACATCCACCGGACACTCGTCGCTGCTATATATATTATATGTAAGATATGGTCCGCCGCTGTTGTCCTTGGCTCCATACCATGAGAGGGTATTTGTCAGCGTGTCGCAATATACCTCGCGAGGGGCATCGGGACATTTTGACGACTCCCATGTCATTGGCGGCACGAGGGCAAGATTATTGTCAAAGGTCTTCGAGGCGAAATCATACAGACCTTTTAGGTTATCGGTAAAAAACTTGCTGCGGAAGTATGCATGCCCCATGCCCCACTGGCGCAGCACCTCCATCTCTTGCGTTATGGTGCCGATGCTCCAGTTCTTTTCTTTTGGCGACATGAAATATATGCCGAGACCAGGCACCACAATCTTGCCTGCCGACTGCTCCTGCCAGTCGATGGCGAAGGGATAGAAGTTCTTGCCCTTGAAATACATCATCGGGAAGAGCATATCCATGAGTCCACTCTTGAGCCACCCCTGCGCATCCTGCATGACGCGCGAATAGGCATTCCATCCGTTACTGCTCTGGTTTGGCAGGTCATCATGCTTGCCCACGGGCGAACAACTCATCTTCACCCAAGGTTTCCTGGCTTTCACCTTGAGGTTTATCTTTCTCACTATGTCGGTGATATATTTCCGTCCTCTATCCTTGTTTACCTTCCCCTTCCACGTCTCTGGATAGCGGATATAGTCGAGATGTATGCCATCGATGTCATAGTTTTCCGTTATCTCGCCACATATGTCGGCAATGATGTCACCCGTCGTGGAACTTTCAGGATTCATATATCCTTCGTCGTCTATTTTCTTCACGAGCGAGGGATAGCGCTTGCGCATATTCTGACATCCCTTGCCGTTCCATTTACCAAGGGGTATGGTGACCACCCACGCATGGAGTTCCATACCGCGCTTATGGCATTCGTCAATGCAGAATGCCAAAGCATCATAGCCGGGACTCACACCGGGATTGCCTGATAGACAACCGTCCCAAGGTTCATATTTGGAAGGATATATGACGGTGCCACGCACTCGGGTCTGCAGCAGCACGGTATTGATGCCGGCTCCTTGCAGTTTGTCGAGGATATCGGTGAGTTCCCGTTGTTGTTTTTCTACTGAGCGCTTACTACCATTGGCATAGCTATGAGGCCAGTCAAGACCGCCTATGGTTGTGAGCCACACTGCCCGCACCTCACGCTTAGGAGTGTCGTCACTAAAGAATGGCGCAGCCACAGTGCCCATATTCTGAGCACTTGCAGAAAGAAAGTATATAGATATAAGTAAGAGGATTATTTTCTTCATTGTGATACAAAGTTACGACTTTTCATTAACATAAATATTCCCGCCCATTGCTTTTTAAGTTATGAGCGGGAATATTTATAGGTGGGTTCTATAAATTCCCACCGCAAAATATAATAATTAAATGGGTTGCTTTTTGTCATCTTGCGGCCTCTTTTCGGTCCAATCCGTCTGTTCGTTCAGTCGTATAGCCCGCTATACTTCTTCACTCACAGACAAATTGTCCTCGAAAATAGACTCGCCATATGACAAAGCTAATTTATAGAACCCACCTATATATTATAAACTCAATGTTACATTCTAATACGCGTGCTTGTCGGGCTTGATAAACTGCATGGCAGTCTTCCACATGATGACGATGTCAAGCCAGAAACTCCAGTGCTCTATATACCATATGTCGCGCTCCACGCGTCCTTCCATCTGCCATAGTTCTGGAGTCTCGCCGCGATAGCCTGTCACCTGCGCCCAACCAGTTATGCCCGGCTTCACAAAGTGGCGCACCATATAGGTGTCTATCTCGTCGCGATACATCTCCGTATGGCGCAACATATGCGGACGTGGACCCACGATACTCATGTCACCCAAGAGAACATTAAGGAACTGAGGCAACTCATCGATATTTGTCTTTCGCATGAAGTTGCCGAAAGCAAACTTGCGTGGGTCATTCTTCGTGGCCTGTATCTTGTCCGCATCCTTGTTGACATGCATGGAGCGGAACTTTAAGCAATAGAAGTCCTTGCCGTTGATACCCGTGCGTGCCTGTCGGAAGAATATAGGTCCCTTGCTGCTGCACTTTATCGCCAAGGCTATAAAGGGGAAGAACGGCAACAGACATATCAGCACGATAAGCGAAACGACGATGTCAAAGGTGCGCTTCATTAAGCGGTTAGACATTTTCTGCAACGGTTCGTCGAGTTGGGTGAATGCTATGACATTTCCCACGCGCTCCATCTTGAGCGAGTGCGCCGACACAATAGGATTGTTGGGCACATAATAGAAATGTATGGCATTGTTATTACAGAAATGCATCAGCTTCGTCACCCATTCTCCCTTATCATATGGCAGACAACAATAGAGTTCTTCCACTACACCAGGAGAGAGATGGTTTGCTATTATCTTGTCCACCTCTGCCAGATTGCCGCGATATTTAAGTTCCTCTGGGCAATTCTCCATCTTAGTGTCAGAGAAATAGCCGTTTATCTTATATCCGTAAGAGGGATCGCCAATAAGGAATTCGTATATGGCGAGCATGCTCTGACCTGATCCCACAAACACCGCATGACGCTTGTTGTGACCAAGACTGCGATAGCTCTTCACCATCAAGCGCTCAAAGAAGCGCACAAAGAGTATGCCAGCCAACAACAACGGTACGAAATATACCGCCAGACGCACGTCGGGAACAGGAAGGTCCTCCAGCCCTTGCACTATCTCCGTTATGAGGTAGGTCAACAATCCATGGAACAACACGAGCCATGTGACCTGCCTTAATATCTCAGGTGCTTTGGTGAGACGGTCGTGCACCACAGTGGAGAAGAAATACTGCGATATCACCATCGAGATGTTTGCCACGGTTATCAGTGTTATGATACTGACGCCTGAAGCAAACGACCCTGATATATATCCAATGTGGATGTATATGTAATAAAGGATGTTTAGTACGAGGAAATCCCCTACTATCACCATATTGCGTATAAAACTACTTGTCTTGGAATATTGTCGCATATTTATTTCTCTTACTATGACCTGTCTGGTGTAACAC
>CAVKNF010000055.1:0-14351 GCA_963657415.1 bacterium
ATTACAGTCCGATCACCTTCCTCTATTGGTACGACCTGCCCAATGCCTACAAGGGTGAGAAGGAGCTCGACTTCTGGAAACATTGTCCTACGGTATGGGATGAGAGCAAGGCCCTCGATGGTGAGCCAGGAGAATATATCGTCCAGGCTCGTCGTTCTGCTGGCGATTGGTTTGTGGGAGTCATGAACGGTTTGACTGCTCGCGATATCACCATCGACACTTCCTCCTTCTTGCAGAAAGGCAGGAAATATCGTGTGGAGATATACAACGACGACCCTACATTGAAGACCCGCACCCAGGTGGCATCTTCTGAGCAGACCATCAAGGCTGGCAAAGTGATAAAACTCCACTTGCAGCCTTCGGGCGGTGCCGCTCTCCGCTTCGTGCCTATAAGATAATGTCTTTTCCAAAAGATTATCAATACTCGTTGGCTACTTTTCACAAGAAAACACTATCTTTGCAACTGATAATATATTATTATTATCGGTTGGTTTATGCAAGAAACAAATAATATATTAGCAATATTGGACAACTATCTCCATGACAATCCCGATGAGATTGCCATGGAGATAGCCAATGACTTCAGACGGCGAAGGATAGAGAAGAATCTGACACGTGAACAAGTGGCAGAAAAGTCGGGAGTGGCAGTCAGCAACATCACTCGTTTTGAGCAAAAGGGGTTGATATCTCTCAAAAACTTGATAGGCATTGCCATGGTCTTGGAGTATACTTCAGAGATAAGACACATCTTCTCGCAACCAAAGTACTCCACGATGGAGGAACTCCAACAGATAAAGCGTAACTCCAACAAGAAAAAAGCATATAGGCCATGAGACGTATAGATTCTTTAGTTGTGAAGTATCACCAAGAGGTGGTTGGCACTTTGTCATTGAGCGTTGATGGCAAGGTTTGTACTTTTGAGTATGACAAGCAATGGCTTGCCACTGGCTTTAGTATATCTCCATTGGAATTGCCCCTCAGGTCAGGCTTGTTTATAGCCAAGCCAACACCTTTTCATGGTAACTTTGGCATCTTTGAGGATAGTCTTCCTGATGGCTATGGCAGATACTTGTTGCATAAGGCTCTGCTGAAAGAAGGCATCAATGATTTTGAATTGTCTGCTTTGGATAGGTTGAGTATTGTCGGAAATGGGGGTATGGGAGCATTGACCTATGAGCCGATGACTTATATCCAGACAAAAGAAGAGTCGCTGGATTTCGATTTGTTGCAAACCAAGGCATTGGAAGTTTTGCAAGAGCAACAAGATACAGATGCAGGTCTGCTCTTGTATAATAGTGGCAATAGTGGAGGTTGCCGTCCGAAGGCGGTCTTTAGCGATAACGAAGGACATTGGTTGGTGAAGTTTCGTCATACCTACGATCCAAGCGACATGGGATTGCAAGAATACCATTACAATGAATTGGCAAGGAAGTGTGGCATCCGTGTGCCAGACTTTAAACTGATGAATGGTAAGTATTTCGCCAGTCGTCGTTTTGACATTTCTCCTAATGGTGAGCATATTCACACAGCTACGGCTGGAGGATTGCTTTCCATCTCGCTATCCAGTCCTGTGCTTGATTATCTCAATCTGCTGGCTCTCACGGGGTATCTTACTCAAAGTAGGGAAGAGGTGGAGGAGATGTTCCGTCGCATGGTCTTTAATTACTTGATGGACAATAAGGATGACCATTGTAAGAATTTTAGTTTTATGGTGGAGAAAGAAGATGACGGTAAGTGGCATTGGCATCTTGCCCCCGCTTACGACCTCACCCGATGCACAGAGGGCTACAATGGAGAACATGCGACATCGGTAAATGGCACAGGTCATCCAACTTTGGAAGACATGATAGCGGTCGGAGTGAAGAATAAGATGACGGAAAGCAAGTGCCGTGAAATCTATAAAGAGGTAGAATATTTGATGACTTACTGACGCAGAAAACTTACAACCCGTTTTTGAAGTTAGTATTTTCTGAATTACTAACTGTGAAATCACTAGATTATAAAATCTATATTGCAAAGGTAAAGTATTAAAGTAGCAAAGCCAAAAAAAAGAGTGATTATTTTGTACTTTCTCGGATTTGTCTTATCTTTGAAACGTGTTAGCATTACTCTACACGTTTGCAATGATAAGACAATGAAATCTATACGCTACAATATAATCCTTCTATTGCTCGCTCTCTGCATGGTCAATGTCCGTGCAGACATCATCAATGACGAGGTGTTTCATTTCGTGACCAAGGAGGACGGACTGTCCGGGGAATCTGTTTCACGCGTCATGCCCGACCATATAGGACGCATGTGGATAGCGACGAGCGATGGCGTGAGCCTCTACAATGGTAAGCGTATGATAACATTCAAGATGACGGGCGACGGCACTCATCCCAACTATGTGTATGACATCTGTGAAGACGAAAGCCACAACATCTATGTGGCGACAGCCCAGGGCATCTTTGAGAAGAAAACCTCTGACAAGGAATTCCGTCATATCCTCAAGGACATAGCAAAAGGCGAGGCCATCCTGGTAAGCAATGGCAGAATATATGTAGGCAACCGTGAGGGACTGCATGTTTATGATGGCAAGAAAAGTCAGGTGGTGACTGTCGGGGCATCTCGTATGGGAGTGGAAAACGGCGTGCGCGACATACAGGCTGACGACAAAGGCAACATCTGGTTCTTGAGTCGCTATGCCCTCAACTGCTATTTCCCCGAGACGGGCAAGTTTAAGTCTGACATTATAGCCGACAAGATGACCAAAGGGGCAGCCCTGAGTCATATGACCATGTGTAGGGGCAAGTTTCTGATAGGTACGAAGAACAACGGCCTGTTCGTATATGACCCCATCAAGCGGGACGCTCCTCGCCAGATTGACGGCGTGGGCAATGTGATTACCACCGTGCAAACCACCAGCATGGGCGATGTGGCGGTGAGCACCGATGGCTCAGGTGCATTCCTTATAGACGGCAAGACATTGCAAGTCAAGGAAGTGTATAATATGAATGGTGACCGCAAGCATCGTCTGCCGAGCGATGCCGTCTATTGTTTCACTAAGGACAAGCATGGCGTCAACTGGTTTGGCTTTTATCGCTTTGGTTTGTGTCACACTTACTACAGCGCCCCAGTCTTCCGCCGCTACAGTTTTGATGACTTTACGACCGAAGGGCTCATCGTCCGTTCTTTCTTTATCGGCAATAAAGTCAAACTCATAGGCACTAACGTAGGACTTTATTACATCGACGAGTCTCGCCACTTGGTGAAACTCATCACTCCTGAGATGTTGGAAGGGGGGCACATCATCACCAACATCATTTTCTATAGAGGTCAGTATTACATAGCAACCTATGATGCAGGACTCTTTGTGTTCAATCCCAAGACCTTCGCCGTCACCCGCATACCCAACGAACCATTGTTAACCACTACCACCGTCTCTTCTTTTACCGTCAGTCCCGACGACAAGTTGTGGATAGGAACGGGTGAGGGCATCTTTGTGCTTGGTAGTGAAGGACACGTGACAAGATACACGGAAAATAACTCCCGTCTGTGTGGAGGTGTCGTGACAGGCATCATGTTTGACAAGACCGGCAACGGATGGGTAGGTTCGCAGGGGCTGTCACTCTATGTCGGGGCTACCAAGACATTTGAGAATACTCATTTCCCCAAGGGATTCTTCAATGGAGTGACCAATCTGGGTTGCATCAGGGGGCATGATGACCTGATATATTTCATCCGTCAGTCAAATGTGTACTACACAAATCCGTCCATGTCGAAGTTTGGTCAACTGGAGTTGCCCGACGAACTGCAAAACACCACTTGCTATAGTTTCCTCGACGACATGCGTGGCTCCTACTGGTTTGCTACCGATGGAGGTCTCTACCGTACTGACTATCAGATGAAAAACCTGCAGCACTTTGGTTATGGAGAGGGCATGATGTGCCAATACATCAACTCCAACGGGGTGCAGATGGACGCCGACGGCACAGTGTGGATAGGCACGTCTAACGGACTGATGCGTGCAGACAACAAGGCCATGCAGAGGTGGCAGCACAACACCGAGTATCATATCTCCCTCTACAATGTGCGCAAAGGCGGCGACCTCGTGGCATATGACGAGGAGGACGGGATAAATACCGACCGCAACATCAATATCTCATGGAACATAACATCGCAGAAACTCTCCTTTCGTGCAGTCCTCCTTGACTATGCCCGTCAGAGCGGACGACTATACCAATGGCGCAGAGACAGCGAGGCAGGTTGGCATAGTGTCAACGATGTCACAGACATAGAGTTGTACGGACTTATGCCAGGTGTGCACAACTTCCAGGTGCGCCTGGCTGGTGCACCCGGCACAGAGTCTTCCTATCGCATCGTGGTGTTACCCTCGGCACTTGCCATCATGGAGATGCTGCTCCTTATTGTCGCCATAGTGCTCCTGCTGTCATGGCGCCGCTATCACAAGAACACTAAGGCACTCTTGAGTGAGCGCGACGAGATAGAGGGTGCCCTCATGGAGGTGGAACGTGCGCAGCAGAATGCCGAAATGCAGATACAACAACTCAAGGAGGGCAATGACTCCTCAGCACAGACAGAAGAGACTGCCACTCAAGGGCAGCAGGGCAAATATTCGCGTGTGCGTATAGATGAAGCGGAATGTGCGGAAATAGTGGCGCGCATGAAGGCATATATAGATGAAAAACGCCCTTACATCAATCCCGAACTGAAGATGAGCGACATCGCCGAGGTGCTGCATCTCTCGTCGAGTCGTCTGTCGCAGGTGTTTAGTCTCTATCTTGGCGAAAACTACTATGAGTTTATCAATGGCTACCGCCTGCGCGAATTTAAGCGCCTCATAGCCGACGGGGCTTACAATAAGTACACGCTCACGGCATTGAGCGAGCAGTGCGGATTCAAGAAATCGAGCTTCTTCAGCACCTTCCGCCGTGTGGAAGGCATGACCCCTACTGAATACCTCAAGAAGCAGAATATACAACTTTGAAATTTCCCATACAGGGGTGCAGTAGTATCTATAGTAGGCGAAGCGTCCCCGCTTTGCCATCATGCTTGTGACTGCGCCCTGTAGGGGCGCAAGGTTTTATATAAAGAAGATTGCTCAATACTTACAACATTAAAGCAACTGACAATAAAACCGATTATAGCCAACTGACTTTTACTTCGCCAAACTTATATTTAGTTAAATACAAGTTTGGCGGAAGAAAATATAAGTTGTATTTAACTAAATATAAGTTAGGCGAAGCAGTTTATAGTTACGTGTGACGAGTTTTTAGGTTTGCTGAAATGAAGTTTGTAGTGTTCTATGATGAAGTTTACATAGTAGGTGCTGCGTCTTCGCTACACCCATCGCTTAGAACTTCTTGCTTGTGGGGCAAAGCGAGGACGCTTCGCCTTCTATGGTACGGCGAGGGCGCCGTACCTCCTTTATCAAATGTGTCTAAATTAGATGAACTTTTGGTAAACTATTACAAACTAAACACTTGCATGAAATGGACAATCTGTAAAACCAGTTGGTCTTAATCTACATCAATTTTCTGGCACGCTAAGGAAATAGGTTTTATATTTGCAATTGCCAATCGAAAGATGAAGCATTGATAATAACATAAAGACCTAAAGTAATATGGAAATTGACAACATCCCCCAAAACCGCGACGTGGTGGCATCTATCTACAAGATGTATTATGTAGACATAAAGATGTATCTCCTGAGCTATACTCACGATGTGATGGCAGCCGAGGATATGTTGCAAGACATTTTCCTCAAGGTGATGTCGCTCGACATTATCAATCTTGAAACTGCCAAGAATCTGCTTCTTGTCATGGCCAAGCGCATGATAATTGACGACGCGCGCCATAAGGCTTTTGTGCGCGAGAGCCATCGCGACATAGCCTCATCTATGGATTCCCATTATGAGCAGTCGCCTGCGGTGCGTGTGGAGGCGAGGGACATGTTGGATTTTGAGAGCAAGAGGCTTGCAGTGATGCCAAAGAAGCGTGCCAATATATATAAGATGTATAAGCATGATGAGTTTACGGCCGACGAGATTGCTCAGCAATTAAATCTCAGCAAGCGTACTGTCGAAGCCCAGATATATAATTCCACCAAGGAGATGAAGGCATATCTACGTAAGATTATTTAATTTTGCGGTCAGACAGTCATCTCCCGTAATAGGGACGAGAACATTAAATACTTAATAACATATAACTTAATTAACCTAATGAAACATAGCCTTTTAAGTATGTGTATGCTCGCAGGTATGGCTATGCCTTGCCAATTGGCAATGGCAATTAATGGTCAGAGTCTTGCCACACACATGCAACAACAACAAAAGATTGAGGTGAAGGGAACAGTAGTGGACAATACTGGCGAACCTCTCATTGGTGTGTCTATACAGATTGTAGGCAGACAAGACGGTGTGGTAACTGATATAGACGGTCATTACTCCATCAAGGTGGACCGTGGTCAGAAGCTAAAGTTCTCGTATATCGGATTCACAGACCAGATACTCACGGTGCAGGGTCAGGTACTCAACGTCACCATGGGCGAGGACAAGCAGACTCTGCAGGAAGTGGTAGTCGTGGGCTACGGCGTGCAGAAGAAGGAGTCCTTGACGGGTGCTGTGACAGTGGTAGACAGCAAGGCCTTCTCTGAGAAAGGTGGTTTGGCTTCTCCATTGCAAGCACTGCAGGGTCAGGTGCCAGGTGTGATGATTAGTCGTTCCAGTTCTGCTCCTGGCGACGAGAGTTGGAGTCTTAATCTGCGCGGTTCGTCATCCATGAACTCCACCGAACCCCTTGTCGTCATCGACGGTGTGGCAGCCAACAGCGTAAGCGAGATGCGACTGCTCAATCCCGACGACATCGAGAGCATCAACTTCCTCAAGGACGGTTCGGCAGCCATCTATGGTTCACGTGCTGCTGGCGGTGTAGTCCTCATCACCACTAAGAAGGGTAAGGAGGGCAGACTGCAGATCAACTATAGCGGAAGCGCCACTCTGAAGACCGTGGGTCTGATGCCACAGCTCTGCAATATAGACCAGTGGGCAGACGGTGTGCAGCAGGCTCTGCGCAATGACAACAACACAAGTAATGTGTGGTACACCTATGCAGCACTTGCCAAGCAATATAAAGGTGGCTACATAGACCTTGAGAAAACTGCCAATCCGTTTGGACAGTCGGCATTCACCGATGTGAAGGACTTTGTCTTTGACGATAATGTCAACTGGCTCGGTTCACTCTTCGGCGACACTTGGAGCACCAACCACAGTCTCTCCATTGCCGGAGGCAACGACAAGAGTGCCTACCGTCTCTCGGGCAGTTTCCTCTATGACGGGTCTACGCTGCAGTATGGCAACAACAACAACAAGCGCTACAACATACGCTGGAACTATAGCAACAAACTCAACAAGATATTTACTCTCGAGAGTAGCATTGCATTTAGCCGTCAGGAGCAAGTGGCTCCTACGCTCGTGGGTTCGGCTCTCACCACATCGATGCCTATGCCAGGTCTGCCCATGCGCACCCAAGACGGCAAGGCTTATGCATGGGGTACATGGGGTTCGCCTCTTGCAAAATTGGAGCAGGGTGGTGACAACAAACTCTCCGTGCGTGCGCTCAGCATCAGCGAGACCTTGAAGGCAAAGATTACCGACTGGCTCGACGCCAATGTCAATGTGGGTTACAACACCAATGAGGCACGCCGCCGCACGGTGCAGAATTCCATCACATATTATAATTATAGTGGCACCACGCAGACTCTCGAAGATCCTACACAGGCTAAGTCTTACTTCAAGCAGACTTCTTCTCGCACTGATTTCTACAGTGTGTCGGGATTTCTCAATGGTCACAAGACCTTTGCCGATAAGCACAACACCAGCCTGACTCTGGGCGCGCAGTATGAGTTGAAGGACACCGAGATGTTTGGTGCAAGCTACACCGACATCCTCGACGGACTTGATGTCATCAATGGTAATGGCACACTCACCCTTACGGGTGACGAGAAGAACACCTATCGCAATGCCATACTCTCTTATTTCGGTCGCCTTAACTATGACTTCGACTCGAAATATCTTGTGGAGTTCAATGGACGTTACGACGGCAGTTCGAAGTTCTTGCCACAAAACCGCTGGGCATTCTTCTGGGGCACGTCAATCGGTTGGCGCATCAATCAGGAGAACTTCCTCAAGGACGTGAAGTGGCTCAGCAACCTGAAACTCCGTGCGTCATATGCCGAGATGGGTTCGCAGAGCGGCATCGACAACTACGACGGTTATCAGTTTTATAACCTCCATACACTCAGCGGTGCCTATATAGGCAGCGACAAACTCACCTACATCGCCACCAATGGCAAGTTTGCCTCTACCACACGCCAGTGGGAGCGCATCAAGAACTATAATGTGGCTCTCGACTTCGGTTTCCTTGGCAATCATATCACGGGTACTGTCGAGGCATTCATGAAGAAGAATGACAACATGCTCGTGGCAATAACCTATCCCGCAATCCTCGGCGACGCGGCTCCTACATCCAACTCAGGTAAATTCAAGGACTGGGGCTTTGAGGGTAGCATCAACTACAACGGCAAGATAGGACAGGTGGAATATCATGTGGGTGGCAACATCACCTTCGCCCGCAATGAGTTGACCGACTATGGCGGCACATCCGTATTGAAGTCTGGCTACACCAGCACCCAGCAGGGCTACTCACTCAACTCTATCTTCGGCATGCGCTATGGCGGAAAGATACAAAATGAGGAGCAGCTCAAGGCATACTTGGCAAAATATTATGCCAACAACGGCATCGGTATGCCAAGCAACCTGCGCGTGGGCGACAACATGTTCTGCGACGAGAACGGCGATGGAGTGCTCGACTATCGTGACTATATCTATCTCGGCAGCGACACACCGGAAATCTCTTACTCATTCAATTTCGGTGCATCGTGGAAGGGCTTGGATTTCAATATTGTCTTCCAGGGATCTGCCAACAGATTCGTCTATCGTGGCATAGACTCGTGGACAGTGCCTTTCCGCTCACTCTATACCAACACTACGACATCAAGCATAGGCAATACTTGGAGCGTGGACAATCCCAATGCCTACTATGCACCTTACACCACAGACTCCAACATAATAAGCTATAACTATCAGGCATCATCGCTCACGGCACAGGACGGACGCTACATAAGACTGAAGAACCTGACCGTAGGTTACAACCTGCCACAACTGCTTCTGAAGAAATTGGGCATTGTTAATGCAGCCCGCATCTACTTCACAGGCGAAGACCTCTGGGAGAGCACCAAGATCTCTGACGGATGGGACCCAGAGGCAAAGCGCACCGCAAGCGGCACACAGCGTTATCCGTTTACACGAAACTTCACGTTTGGAATGAACCTCACGTTCTAATGTGTTGGAATGTTAATGTTTAATTCTTAAGCATATAAATTATGAAATCATATATAAAGACAATAAAACTTGCGTGCATGGGATTGAGCAGTCTGGTGATGGTCAGCTGTCTTGACTTCTCGCCCGAGGCGCAGATGAATGACGATAGCGTGTGGGCTAAGGCAAGCAATTTCCAGCTCTTCGCCAACCAGTTTTACACCTACACTCACGACATACAGAGTGGTGAGTCCTATCAGTATGCTGTCAGCGACGGTCCTCACAGTGACACACGAAGCGACCTCATAGCGGGCGCCAATGTGAATGTCTACAGCCAAGGCACCAACACCATACCCCAGCAGGACAAGAACTACACAGCTCTCTACACACATATCTACTACACCAATCTGCTGCTCAAGAATGCCGCCTCATTCTCCAATCAGGCTTCCATAGCAGTGCCTGTGGCAGAGGCAAAGTTCTTTCGTGCCTATTGCTATTTCGAGTTGGTGCAGCTCTATGGCAACACCATCCTGATTACCGAACCCGTAGAACTGACTGCGCCAGAGATGAATGCAGCGCGCACAGACCGCTCTCTGGTGATTGACCAGTGTGTGAAAGACCTTCAGGAGGCAGCCGAGGGTTTGCCTGAGACTGTCTCTGAGGCAGGACTTCTCACCAAGGATGCCGCCAACGCCATGCTCTCACGCGTGGCTCTCTATGAGGCGACATGGCAGAAATTTCATACTGGCGGTGCTGACGCCACTACAAACTCAGAGCGTGTGACCTCACTGCTCAATACTGCCAAGACTGCTGCCAATGCAGTGATGGAGGGTGGACGCTACAAACTCTTCTATAGTGACAAACTCGGCACAGAGAGCTATCGCTACATGTTTATCCTGGAAGACGAGAAATGCAATCCTGCCGGCTTGACCACCAAGGACAACACGGAGTATATCCTTGCCCGCCGCCACAAGAGTACGGACGGTGTGGGACTCAACATCACCAAGGCATATCTCACCAATGCCATCTATGCCACACGCAAATTGGCCAACATGTATGTATGCCAGAACGGACTGCCTATCACCTATAACGGCAAGACCAACGAACTCTTCAAGGGTTATGACCAGGCTACATCAGAATTTCAAAATCGCGACAACCGCATGCTTACAACCCTTGCCCAGCGTGGCACAAAGGTGTGGGACAACACCGTGGACCACTGCCGTACGGCATGGGATGACTCTGACTTGTCACGTGCCAAGGAGGTGGGTGCTACCTCCAACAGTGGTTATCAGACTCATAAGTGGGCTGTAGAGCGTCAGGTGGCAGACAAGTATGAGACCATGGATTTCCCCGTGATACGTTATGCTGAGGTGCTTCTCAATTTTGCCGAGGCTGTCTATGAACTTAACGGAAAGATCTCCGACTCTGACCTTGATAAGAGTCTTAACCTTGTGCGTCAGCGCAGCAATCCTAACATGGTGAAACTGAGCAATGCACTTGTAGACAACAATGGACTGAGCATGCGCGAGGAGATACGCCGTGAGCGCACCGTGGAACTCACCTTTGAGGGCTTCCGTATCGACGACCTCAAGCGTTGGGCTACAGCACCAGTGGAGATGCCTCAGACTCAACTCGGAGTGAAATGGAAGGGTACACAGTTTGAGACCCTTTGGGCTAACCAGAGTCGTCAACTTGATGCCGACGGATGCATCATCCTCTATGACAACCGCACATGGAATGACAAACTCTATCTCTATCCATTGCCATCAGATCAGTTGCAACTCAATCCTAACCTCGGACAGAATCCTGGATGGGAGTAAGGCAATGTTTTTAGTGAGTAATGTTTATACTATAAAGAACAGACAATTATGAAACGTTATAATAAGATATACACCACGATGTTGATGCTCGGCTTGGCAGCCTCATCGCTCACATCGTGCAGCGATAGCGACGAGGGCGGCAACCTCTATTCCGCAGTCATCCCGTCGAGCATCGAGTTTAATCTCGCACAGGACAAGCAGCAGATTATCTATACCGACGAGACAGGCGCCACTTGCCTGCCATTGATAAAGGGCGAGAGCCTGAAACTGGATTATGTCATCACTCCTGATACTGCTACCTATAAGAATGTGGTATGGACAACATCCAATGCTAATTACGTCACAGTAGCGGAAGACGGCACCGTAGCCGCCGTGAATGGTGACGGCTACTCCATAGTGCAGGTGTCGCCCGTAGGTCTCTATGAGGGAAGTGGTATCAATGCCAACCTGAAGATAGTGGTATCGAGCGAGATGCGTCAGGCCACCGACATCACCGTGACTTCTACTGCAGATGATGTCTATGCCGGCGATACCCTCCACATGAAGGCGAGCATATTGCCTGCTAACTCCACCTACAAGACAGTGAAGTGGAGCGTAGACGATGAGAATGCAGCAAGCATAGATGCCATGACGGGTGTGCTGACAGCCAAGCAGGCTTCGGCACTCTTGACCCCAGTGACGGTGAAGGCAACAGCCCTCGACGGTTCCAATGTGGTGGGAGAGAAGGTCATCAATGTGAAGAAGATCGTTACTCCAGAGAATGTGACCATCGACCAGACTTACTCCGTGGAGAATGGTTACTACTGCGCACTCAATGAGCAGACCCTCGACCTCAACTACACGACAGTGCCCGCCGAGTGTACCACCTCCTTGTTGAAGTGGACATCGTCTGACGAGAGCATAGCGACCGTAGATGCTGGCGTCGTGACCTTCAAGGGATTCGGATCCGTGACCATCACGTCTATGACTCCCGACGGCAAGACCAGCAGCATCAACCTCAATATCCCTGCCGGATTGATCCGTGAGACATATCACAACGAGAAGCACTATAGCCTCTATAACGCCAAGCAGAGTGGCAACGGCACAGAGAGTTCGCACGTATGGCATGACGGATATATCACCATTACTACCTACACCCAGAACGCTACCAAGCAGCGCGGTGACCTCAAGTGGTGGGATACTCCAGTGACTCTGCACGCAGGCAACTATCCTATCATCGCCATCAAGATGGACGAGGTGAAGGAACTCGAGAGTGGTATCACTGCCCGTAACCTCAACTTTGACGTGGTGGGCAAGAGCGAGAGCGGCAAGGACTTCAAGGCTCTTGGCAATGGCAACAACAAGTATACGGGCGAATACAAGTGCTCCGACGGCAGCCATGTCTTCATCTACGACCTTAGCACACTGTCATTCGGCACAGGTGGCGTTGCTCCTACCAATGAGTCGATAACATTTAATACATTCCAGTTGAAGGTGGCTGATATCGCAACGGTTGACCATCAGATACAATATAATGTATACTGGATGCAAAGTTTCAAGAGCATAGCAGACCTGCAGAAATATATAGAGAATGTGGACGGTTTGACCTATGAAATCAAAAAGTAAACGACTATGAACACAAAGACAATTATCATAACAGGGTTGGCAGCACTCATGCTGCTGCCAACCTCTTGCAGAGAAAACGAGTTTGGCACGGTAGACCTGACAATGCCTGAGGATAAAGACGTCTCTGCTACTTACACTTTCAATCATCCGTGTGCGATGTACACCAATGATGACTTCAACCGGGTGAAGAGTGAGATCGAGGCAGGAAATATCACGGAAGTGACCAAGGCTTTCGACAATCTGAAGGTGAGTCCATACGCCAGCCTTACTTATCAGGCAGAACCACAGGAGTTGATAGTGCGCGGTGACGTGACGGGCACAGGCGTAAGTAAGGAAAACTATGTGTATGCCATGCGCGACGCAGCTGCAGCCTATCAGCAAGCCATGCTCTGGAAGTTGACCGACAATGAGGAATATGCCAAGAATTCTGTCAAGATATTGAATGCTTGGGCTGCCACATGCAAGAAGATTACCTCCAATGATGCCAACCAAGTGTTGGCAGCAGGTGCACAGGGCTATACCTTCGCTTGTGCTGCCGAGATAATGACCACATACAGCGGATGGGCAAAGGCCGACCAGGACGTATACAAACAATGGATGCTCGATGTCTTCGCAAGCAAGAACAAGGACTTCCTCGACAACCATACGGGTACGAATGTCTGCTCTCTGCATTACTGGAGCAACTGGGACTTGGTCAACATGTGCTCCTACATGGCTATCGGCATCCTGACGGAGAACAGCGAGATGGTGAACTATGTGGTGAACTATTTCTACAAGGGTGCCGGCAATGGTTGCATACAGAACTTGATAGTAGGCGACTTGCTCGATGATCCTCTGGGTAGTGGCGAGAAGTTGGCACAAGACCAGGAGAGTGGTCGTGACCAGGGACACGCACAGATGTCGGCTATGGTGGCAGCAAACCTTGCTCAGATGGCTTATAGCCTCTATGAGCAGAACAAACTCAATGCCGATGCAAGCAAACTTGATTTCTTCGCTGCCGATGACAATGCGCTCTTGAAACTCGGAGAGTATGTGGCATTGAGCAACCTCCGCAACGGTTCGGACAATGCCAACAAGGAAGGACAGTGGATAGTCAATGCCAGCAATATGCCTTTTAATAAGTATGTGTATTGCACTGGTTGTACTTGCAAGGACCAAAACCATGGCGCTACCCATAATGCATTGGCTGATGACACGGGTCGTGGTAGCGTGCGCCCGGGTTGGGAGATATACTACAACCATTATGCTAAGGTGAAGGGCTTGACCTCAGGCTTCATCTATGTCAAGCAGATGGCAGACAAGATGCGCCCAGAATGCGGCGCAGGCGACAGCCGCTATGGTAGCAACTCAGGTGCATTCGACCAGTTAGGGTGGAGCACATTGATGCTATATCGCTAACGGACAGTTACCACATAAAAAAAGCAACAACCCGACGGGAGAGGTCCTGTCGGGTTGTTGCTGTTTTTTTTATTGACATTTACGTATATTCTGTAAACTGTCCGTAATGTAAATAAAATAATAACTAAAAACTTTATGATTATGAATAC
>CAVKNF010000056.1:0-14339 GCA_963657415.1 bacterium
CCAATAACTGCTTCGCCTAACTTATATTTAAGTAAATACAACTTATATTTTCTTTCGCCAAACTTGTATTTAAGTAAATATAAGTTTGGCGAAGCAGTTTATAGTTAGTTTAGTGATAATTGTAAGCTTGGCAGATATGAATTAGGAGTAGTATATTGATTAGAACGAGATAACCTCTATAATGAGGGGTGCAGCGGGGACGCAGCACCTACTAATAAAAAAGCCTACCCCATAGTGTTGATGGGGTAGGCTACGGAATTATGTGTCAATGCTTACTCTCTTGCAAGATGTAAGCAATGCATGTGCAGACTTTATGCCTCTGTAGCAGGCTCTTCGAGCGACCAGTCTTCCTGAGTCTTGCGGATGTAGGTCTTGTAGCGGCGCTGAGCGGCAGCCTTACAAGCGTCATACAGTTCCTGTGCCTCTGTAGGAGCGGCCTTCTTCAGTGAGAGGAAGCGAACCTCACCCTCAAGGAATGCCTGGAAGTTATCCCAGTTAGGAGCCTTAGAGTCGAGAGTGAATGGGTTCTTGCCCTCAGCAGCGAGTGCTGGGTTGTTGCGCCACAAGTGCCAGTAACCACACTCTACAGCCTTAGCCTCCTCAGCCTGGCTCTTGCCCATGCCGCCCTTAGCCTTCAGACCGTGGTTGATACATGGAGCATAACCGATGATGATAGATGGTCCGTGCCATGCCTCAGCCTCGCGGAATGCCTTCAAGCATTGGCTCTGGTCAGCACCCATAGCCACCTGAGCAACATATACGTTGCCATAAGTAGACTGCATCAAGCCGAGGTCCTTCTTGCCTACGCGCTTACCGTTAGCGGCAAACTGTGCGATGGCACCGATAGGAGTAGCCTTAGATGCCTGACCACCGGTGTTGGAGTAAACCTCAGTATCGATAACGAAGATGTTGACATCCTCACCCGAACCGATAACGTGGTCGAGACCGCCGTAGCCGATATCATAAGAAGCACCGTCACCACCGATGATCCACTGTGAACGCTTCACGAGGTAGTGGTCGAGACCCTTCAGTTTAGCGCAGTCTGGGCAACCAGCCTCTGCACCCTTCTCGATGAGTGGCTTCAGAGCGGCAGCAGCAGCCTTAGAAGCGTCAGCATCGTCCTTGCCGTCAATCCAAGCCTGAGCGGCTGTCTTGAACTCTGCAGGAACATTCTCGCTTGCTATCATAGACTCGAGAGTCTCCTGGATACGCTTGCGCATCTTCTTTGTGGCAATCACCATACCGAGACCAAACTCGCAGAAGTCTTCGAAGAGTGAGTTAGCCCATGCAGGACCCTGACCCTTGGCATTCTTTGTGTAAGGAGTAGATGGGATAGAACCAGAATAGATAGAAGAACAACCAGTAGCGTTGGCTACGATCTCGCGGTCACCGAAGAGCTGAGAGATGAGCTTCACATATGGAGTCTCACCACAACCTGAGCAAGCGCCAGAGAACTCAAACAGAGGCTGAGCGAACTGTGAGTTCTTAGGACTCTGCTTGATGTCGATGAGATCCTGCTTAGAAGATACATTCTTTACGCAGTATTCCCAGTTCTTTGCCTCCTGTGCAGCTGACTCAGAAGAGTCGTCGTAAGCCACCATCTTGAGGGCAGGACCGCCAAGACGTGGGTTGCCAGGACAAACGTCGGCACAGTTGCCGCAACCGAGACAGTCCTTAACGCCTACCTGCATAACGAAGTGCATGCCCTTGAATGCTGCTGGAGCCTTCATGTCGATGGTCTGACCCTCGAAGCCTGCCTTCTCCTCGTCGGTGAGGACGAATGGACGGATACAAGCGTGAGGACAAACGAATGCACACTTGTTACACTGGATACAGTTCTCAGGATTCCATACAGGAACGAAGCCTGCTACACCGCGCTTCTCATAAGCTGCTGTGCCCTGCTCCCAAGCACCGTCCTCGATGCCCTTGTAGGCAGATACTGGCAGGTCAGCGCCATTCTGTGCGTTGATGACACGCACGAGGTTCTTGATGTATGCAGGATCGTTGCACTCTACCTCAGCGTCGTCAGCGAGGTTAGCCCATGCTGGGTCTACGGTAAGCTGCTTGTACTCGCCACCACGGTCAACGGCAGCGTAGTTCATGTTGACAACGTCTTCACCCTTCTTGCCGTAAGACTTCACGATAGCCTTCTTCATCTGCTCTACTGCCAGGTCTACAGGGATAACCTCTGTGATGCGGAAGAATGCAGACTGGAGGATGGTGTTGGTGCGGTTGCCCAGACCAATCTCCTGTGCTATCTTTGTAGCGTTGATATAATATACTGTGATGTTCTTCTGAGCGAAGAGGCGCTTCACCTTGTTAGGAATGAAGTTTACGAGTTCCTCGCCGTCGAAGATAGTGTTCAAGAGGAACAGACCATTCTGCTGCAGACCGCGTGTCACGTCATACATGTGCAGGTAAGCCTGGACGTGGCAAGCCACGAAGTTAGGAGTCTTGATCTGATATGTAGAGCGGATAGGTGTGTCACCGAAACGCAGGTGAGAGCAGGTGAAACCTCCTGACTTCTTAGAGTCATAAGAGAAGTAAGCCTGGCAATACTTATCGGTGTTGTCACCGATGATCTTCACGGAGTTCTTGTTGGCACCTACAGTACCGTCGGCACCAAGACCGAAGAACTTAGCCTCGAAGATGCCCTTGCCACCGAGTGCCATCTCTTCCTTGACAGGGAGTGAGTGGAATGTGAGGTCATCCTCGATGCCGATGGTGAAGTGATCCTTAGGCTGTGGGAGAGCAAGATTCTCGTAAACGCCGATAATCATGGCAGGTGTAGTGTCGGAAGAACCGAGACCATAGCGGCCGCCTACGATGAGAGGAGCGTTCTCCTGTCCGTAGAATGCGTCCTTAACATCGAGAAGCAGAGGTTCGCCATTAGATCCAGGCTCCTTTGTGCGGTCAAGCACAGCGATGCGCTTCACTGTCTTTGGCACAGCTGCGAGCAGGTGCTTTACAGAGAATGGACGATAGAGGTGAACGGAAACCATACCCACCTTCTCGCCGTTGGCGTTCATGTGGTCGATAGCCTCGCGAGCAGCCTCAGAAGCAGAACCCATGAGGATGATTACGCGGTCAGCATCGTCGGCACCATAATAAGAGAAGAGTTTGTACTCACGGCCTGTGCGCTCAGAGATGGCTGCCATGTACTTCTCCACGATGGCAGGAACAGCGTCATAATAGCGGTTGCAAGACTCGCGGTGAGCGAAGAATGTCTCAGGGTTCTCTGCCATACCCTTAGCCTGAGGATGCTCAGGAGAGAGAGCACGTGAGCGGAACTCCTCGATGGCCTTCATGTCAACAAGGTCGCGAACGTCATCTTCCTCGATGAGCTCAACCTTCTGATATTCATGAGATGTGCGGAATCCATCAAAGAAATTGATGAATGGTACGCGTGACTCGATGGCTGCCAGGTGTGCTACTGCAGAGAGGTCCATAACCTCCTGTACAGAACCCTCGCAAAGCATAGCGAAACCAGTCTGGCGGCAAGCCATGACGTCGCTGTGGTCACCGAAGATACAGAGTGAATGAGAAGCCAGAGTACGTGCGCTGACATGGAATACAGAAGGCAGAAGTTCACCTGCAATCTTATACATGTTAGGGATCATCAGCAACAGACCCTGTGAAGCGGTGAATGTAGTAGTCAGAGCACCTGCCTGAAGAGAACCGTGAACGGCACCTGCCGCACCACCTTCAGACTGCATTTCCTGTACCAACACAGTGTCACCAAACAAGTTCTTGCGTCCCTGGGCTGCCCACTCGTCAACATGCTCTGCCATAGGAGAGGATGGAGTGATAGGGTAGATGGCAGCTACCTCACTGAACATGTAGGCTACATGTCCGGCACAGGTATTACCGTCCCAAGTGACAAATTTCTTTTCTTTAGCCATAATCTAATGTTATAGAAGTTAATTTAATATAATGTTGTATATGTTCTTTCCTTTTTTATATTGCACCCTGATAATGCTCTCAATAGAGGAAACCGAAGAGCCAGAGCGGTATCTTGTTGCCGAATCCCACCTCGGTGTTGTAGCGTGCGTAGTAGCAGCCATCCTGATATTTTATCTTCTTGTCGTCTGCTGCGTCGCATATGCGAAACTCCATGTTGCCATCGATGACATAGTTTTGCTCGCGTCCCTGCTGGTTGACCTTGTGGTCTTTCCACAAACTGTTGACGAAGAATGTCTCCATGGCCTCCTGCGTGGTGGTCTTTATGGGGTAGATGGCGTAGAGCAGGTTGGAGTTGTGCATCATTATCTTCGACGGTTTCTTCGGAAACTCCTGACCCACGGGATAAATCATGTTGATGAGGCGCGCGTCGGCGAGATATTTCACATAGTTCATCACCGTGGCGCGGCTGGTCTCTATCTCGTTTGCGAGTGTGGAAATGTTGGGAGCCTTCGGACCGTCGACAGCAAGCAGATAGAAGAGTTTCTTTATCTTCGTGAGATATTTGAGTTCTATTTGCTTGATGAGCAGGATGTCCACCTCGGTCATCATGTTCATGGTCTTGAGCAGGTTTTCGGAAAAATTTCTGTTCTCAAGGAAGAAGGGATAGAAGCCGTGGTGGAGATAGTCTTCGAAATATTTTATCGGACTTGTGTAGGGCAGTATCTGTCGCACTATCTGCTCATGATTGCGGAGAATTTCGTCGAGAGTGTAGGCATGAAAGTTGTTGCCTGTCATGAGGTTGAGATATTCGCGGAAGGAGAAACCTCGGAGATTGTAACTCTCCACGATGCCGCCAATTTCCTCGTTCTCATTCTTGAGCCTCATGACGCTCGAACCGGTGAAGACTATCTGGAGGTTGGGATATTTGTCATAGCATCGGCGCAGTTCGACGCTCCAGTCAGGCTGCTTGAACACCTGGTCTATGAGGAGGCATTCGCCGCCACGATTGACAAACTCGCCTGCAAAGTCAACGAAACCACGTCCCTGGAAGTAAAAGTTGTTCATGTTCACATAAAGGCATCTGCGGTCGTGTGCGCCGTAGTGCTCTTTAGCGAACTGCAGGAGGAAGGTGGTCTTGCCGACGCCCCTCGTTCCCTTGATTCCTATAAGACGGTCATGCCAATTGATTTCGTCCATGAGTGAGCGACGTACATTTGCCGTCGTACACTCCACTAAATTGGCATGCGTTTCGTAAAAAGACTCCATAATGTTTTGACTCTGTCGGTCCTTCTTTCATCTGTCCTCTAAGACTGAGCAAAGTTAGCAAATAATTCCGTAATTGCAAAGTGTGCATTGCAAATATAATATAAATTTACTATTTTTGCAGACATCAGATAAAGGTGGGTATTAATAGCCTCCCGCCTAACATAATGCAAGAGAATGTACAGACTACACGTTTATAACCCGGAACATGACATAGCATTGGGTAAGAACACAGATATGTTTACGCCCCCGAAAGCTGCTCGGCTGATGCAGGAAGCCTTTGGGCACATACCCGCTTATTGGGCTGAGGATGGTGACTGGATACTCGTAAATGATGTATGCCATGCTGAGGAGATGCTTGCCAGAGATCAGCGTAGGCATGCTGATGTGTGCTTTGTCGATGCCAAGGACTTGAGTAGGCTGACTGCCGATAATCTGCCTTCGGCTATACTCCCATGGGGATGGGATAAACATTTGGTAAAAAGGCTATTGGCTACAAATAGTTTATTTGAAGGATTAGTGCCAGATGCCAGGCAACTTGATGTTATCCGAAGGCTCAGTTCGCGTGAGTTTGTTGCCACAAACCTATTGCCGCAACTTGTTGCCGTGGACGAGAGATTGGTTGGCAGAATGTCTGTGGCGACGTCGATGGATGAGTTGCTTAGCGAGATAAAGTCATGTGCAGGCGATGTGGTGCTGAAGTCACCGTGGAGTTGCAGCGGAAGAGGAGTGCGGTTTATCTTTGGCGACATGACCGAGAGTGAGACTGGATGGTGTCGCAACATATTGGCAGAACAGGGACTGCTGATGATCGAACCCCTTTACGACAAGGTATGCGATTTCGCCATGGAGTTTATGGCTGATGAAAGTAAGGGGACGCAATATCTCGGGCTTAATGTTTTTGAGACCCGCAATGGGGCTTATATAGATAATGTCATGGAGTCAAAGGAAAGCAAACTGCAGGTGTTGGCGGAGTATGTACCTGTGTCACTTATAGAAAAGGTGAGGGACAATATCGTCAGCATGACTTCAGACTTGTTTCACGGCAAATACTCCGGGCCATTCGGTGTGGACATGATGATAATAAAAGACCACACAGAGATGAAGGTGCATCCCTGTGTGGAATTGAATCTGAGACGGACTATGGGGCATATAGCCCTTTAGGACTTAAGGTGTGAAATTATAGAACCCACCTTAATTGTTGTCGCGCTTTATGCCTTTGCACAGTTTGCTGTAGGCGCACAAATTGCATCGTCTCTCGTCTTGTGTGGCTTCGAAAGCCTTGTCTTTGTCGAAAATCTCTTCCACCGTTTCCTTGAGACGTGCGCGGAAGGGAGTTTCATATTCCAGTATGTCGTCAATGCTCCTGCCATTGAGTTTCAGCACAGGATCAGACACGCTCTTGCTCTTCTGGATGAACAGCAGGGCAGGGCTCACGGGGAGTAGCTGAGGGTTGAGCGCCTTGACATTGTTCTCCTCAGAAGCACTCTTCAGGTGGCGCACGATGCAGGAATAGAGCATAGCCTGCAGGTAGTAGTCGGAATGATGCTGGATATTTGCGTTGACAAACACGTCGTCGACGCCCTTCTTTGCCATTTGGTCGGGAGTGGAACTTCCTGTCTTGTAGTCCACCACGCGGAGCACGTCGCCACCAGCGGTGTGGATGAGGTCGAGGCGGTCGATAAAACCGCCGACAAGTATGCCGTGACGGCGGCCTTCAATATCAAAGTACATCTTCTCATAGGCGCGTTCCTCGATGCCGACGATATTGAAGGGAGCAAGTTTGAAGTCATTTTCGAGCATCTTGCGGACATACTTGCAGATGACCTCGCGGTTGATGAGTTGCAGTCCGTCATAATGGGGCTTGTTGCCATTGAAGAACTCTCGCGTGAAAGCCTCATCCACGAGTCGCTTTATCGTGATGTTGCTCTTCCCCTTCAGTACCTGCTCTATAGCCTCCTTGGTAATCTCTCCGTCGGGTGTCTGTATGTTCTTGTACAGCAGTTCGGCAGTGGCATGAAAGATGGTTCCGAATGTGCGGTGGTCGCTTATATCATCGGAATCAGGTTCCTTTATCTTCGCCACACTATTGTAATAGAACTTTAGCGGACAGCGCATGTAAGAGTTTATGGCTGAGGGTGATAAGGAGCGCATATTGAGCAATGACTTCATGATGTCATCACTCTTGGTGACGGATTTTTTCTCCTGCACCAAAGGTATTTGGCGTGCCGTCATACTCTCGTGACGTAGATGAACCTTTGATGGGTCTGACTCTGCCATGAGCTGTATCATGAAGCGGCTCATTTGTCCAGTGTGGCCGTCTTCTGTAGAACAGTTGTAGGCGATGCTTGTGTCTGGGCAACGCTGCAAGAGGCGATAGAAATAGTAGGCATAGATAGCCACCTTGTTGTCAATGGTCGTAAGTTCGTGGGCTTTGCGCACGGAGTATGGTATCAATGACGCTTCGTTGATGCCCTTGGGTAGGTTTCCTTCGTTGCACGAGAGCAGGAGCAGGTGGTCGAAATCGATGTTACGCGTCTCGAGCACACCCATTATTTGTATGCCAGCAGCTGGTTCGCCGTGGAATGGCATGGTGGTCTGCTGTATAATCTGGTCTATGAGTCGCAGTAGGGTGACAGGATCCACGGCAAGGTCATCGTGGAGTATGAGGTCGTGGATGCGGTTGATGATGTTATACATGCGGAAGACAGATTCCTGCAGGAATTGCTCCTCATAGGTAGGCAATTCCTTGTCGGGGTCTTTACCCTCGGCGGCGATGTTCTCTATGCGACGTTTCTCGCTGTTCTTGCCAATAGTGTCGAGGATATCGAGCAATCGTCTTACGAGGATGGCATTCATCTCGCTGCGACTGCAGTCTACGGGGTCAAACAGGAGAGAGAGTCCTTCGTCAAGACACAGTTGTTTGCCATTAGGGAAGAAAATCCTTTGTTCGTGCAGAGTGCCAAGCAGATTGGCGGCATCTTCCGACAGCAGACTGATGTAAGGGTGGCGCAGGAGAGAGTTGACAAACTTTACGACGAAGACCTGCTGCTGAGCGTTATATCCGTGAAGATGCAGAGCGAGGAAGTTTTCGACGAGAGCTGTTACTGGCGACTGCGAGAGAGGGAAACCGATGGTGATGTTAACCTTTCCCGACAGTTCCTCGGGCAGGCAGTGGATGACATTCTTGAGCAGAGATTCGTCGGCAAGGACAATGGCAGTGATCTCGCCATCCTTGAGCCGGTCGTTGGTGTGTAGCCATTGGCTGATATATCGCGCCTGTATGTTTTCCGTGGCTGCCGAGAGGAATGTGACATCCTTCTCTTTGGAGAGATTGTCATAGATGTCGGCATCCTTGATGTCTAATTCGTTGGGGAAGCGCACGAGCCATTTCTCTATAAACCGTCCTGCCTCCTGTCGGCTGTTGCCGAGGTAATAATTGTCAAAGTCCCAATAGAAGTATGCCAATCCTTGTTCCTTCATACTGCGAAAGAGTTCCTGCTCGACCTTCTGTATCATGTTGAATCCCACGAAGATGTATTTCTTGTAGGGCCAATTGAGTGCAGAGGCACGCTCTGCCACTTCACGATACATGGCACCCTCGTAGGCCAAATCCTCTTGCATCAACGAAGAGCGGAAGTCATGATAGATGCTTGCCAACTGGTTCCAGAGGAGCATGAAACGCTGTTTGAGCTTAGAGTCGTGTCCGTCGTTAAACTCCGAGAAGAAACGCTTCAATGTCTCGCAGTCCTCCTCGCTAAGATAATCCACCGAATCGAAGGCATGCAGGTCGCTGACATTATTGAATATGATGTCGGCATTGCCCATGTTTTTGTCGAGGTCATCGAAGTCGGCAAGCATTATTTCTCCCCAACTCCAGAACTGGTCGAGTGACTCGTCGCTATGGATGTAGTGCTGGTAAGTCTTGTAGAGCATGCAGATGCTCTTTATCTTGTCAGCCACAGTGAGTTGTGTCTGTGACCGGAAGAGTTGGCTGATGGTGATGTAGTGAGGACTCCAGATAGGTTTGCCCGCCACATTCATCAGATATTGGTTCATAAAGAGCGAGGCACGCTTGTTTGGGAACACCACAGCGATGTCACTCAGGTTGGTGCCGTGTTTGCGTATTATGTCTTCAGCTACGTATCTAAGAAAAGCTTTCATCTTGCTAATTGTTTCTTGCGGGTTAGTCATCGATGGAAACCTTTTCCACCTTATTATTATATATATACCACAGATAGCCGTCCACGTGTCTGTAGCCCATATCCGTCAGCAGATGCATGTATTGGCGCACCTGGTCGTGATATTCAGGTCGGGCATTACCAAACTTGAAGTCTATGACGGTAATCCTGTCGCCATCCTTCACCACGCGGTCGGGACGGAGTTCGTGTGCCAGACCTGTCTCTGGGTCAGGGCTGAGAATCGAACACTCATTAAACACCTCTACTTCGCTCGAGAACCAGCGGTTGACGACATGAAGAGGATTCTCCTCTATGCGTTTGCGGATGAGGCGCGACAGAGTGTTGCGATTGAGATGTTCGTCATTGTCGGATATGACGCCCTCCTGCACGAAGTCATTGAGTACTCTCTCCACCTCGCTGGCATCATGAATCTGCGAGAGAACACCATGCATGACAGTACCCTGAGTGATGTAATGCTGGTTTTCGGGAGTGTCGTCTGTGCCAGAGGCAAACTTGCGGCTACGGTTACTCTGACGGAATTCAAGGTTTTGGCTGTGAATGTCGGTATCCACAATGACTGGCGTACTTTCTTGCATGAAGACATTCTCTGATGACTTTGCCACTTTGTTCTTTATGTACATGCTGCCGAAAGTGAAGCGTTTGTCGCCGTCATTATTCAGAGGATTTTCATCCTTCTCATTCCATGGCAGTTTGTCAATCATATTGTCGAGGGTGCGCTGTATGAGGGAACTCATGGTGGCGTTGCTTATCTCCTTTTTGCCCATAGCGTTCTTGGCTATGATGATGAGATTTTTTGCAGCGCGGGTGAATGCAACATAGAGAATGTTGAGATTGTCGATGCCGTTTTGCAGTTTCTCCTCATAGTAATCGTTGCTGTAGACGCTGTTTTTTATCTTGTTAGATTCTACAGGTATGATAGGCATCTCGGCAAATGGTTCTTCGTCGGTCTTGCACCAGAGGGTGTTTTCCTTGGGGCTAAATTCCCATCCTGCAAACGGAATGATGATATGGTCAAACTCCAGTCCCTTACTCTTGTGGATGGTAAGGAAACGTATGCCTTGCAGGTCGCCGCCATTGACAGCCTTCTTGTGTAAGGAGTCGTCCCATGCCTCAAGAAATTTTCCCATGTCGGGCACATTGTTTTTTGTAAAAGTGTTGAGATGGTCGATGAAGGTATCGGTGTAAGCCGACTCATTCTTCAAAAGGCTGAGATTGAAGAGCGTGAACAGTTGGTCGACAAGGTCGGAGAGTGGGAGAGAGAGCAGTCGTTCGCGCTCGTTGACATATTCCGACGGAAGATATTTGTCGATGCCACTCTCCTTGTCGATATGCAGTTCGTCGTCATTCTTGCCGAGAATGCTCTGCTGATATTCCTTTGCCAATTGTGCCCTGAGCAACAAGTCCTCGGGAGTAAGCAGCGACTTCATGGCATCCACGAGTATGTTTACTGCCATGGAGGCATCAAGGATGTAGGCTTCATCAGAGATGAACGTGAGTTGGGGAAGGTCGTTTTGGAGTGTGTTTGCCAAGAGCGATATCTCCTTTTTGTCACGGGTGAGGATGGCGATATCCTGTTGACGTGCACCAGCGTCAATAAGGTCGGTAATATATTCCTTTGTCATCTCGATGGCCTTCGTCTTCTCATCCATGTCCTCATCGGCTACAATCAAGCGGATGTCTACCATGCCGTGGCGCTCCTTTCCCTCAGGATATTTCTGGTTGACGAGGTCTGCCGTGTAGATTTCCTCTATGGTGTCGCCCTTGTCATTGCCGTCCTCTCTGAGAATGGCATTAAGTACAGGAGCTGCAGTTGTGAAGAAGATGTTATTGAAGTCTATGACATTGGTTTCCGACCGATAGTTGGTGTCGAGGTTTTCCAACTTTACATCCTTGCCCTCAAGATCTTTGTCGTTGGCAATGTTACTTAGAAGACTCCAGTCGCCATTTCTCCATCGGTAGATACTCTGCTTGACATCGCCCACGATGAGGTTTTGGGAATTCTCGTGCGACATACATTCAAGCAACAGTTTCTTGAAGTTTTCCCATTGTACTGTACTCGTATCTTGAAACTCGTCTATCATGATGTTGGCTATCCTGCCGCCAATCTTCTCGAAGACGAAAGGCGCGTCGCTGTTTTCCATCAACTTGTTGAGCAGATTTTGCGTACCGTCAAGCAGGAAGCAGTTGGTCTCCTTGTTTATCTCCTGCACCTCCTGCTCGATATTGTTGAGAAGTCGCAGTTCGTTGATATGACTGAGGATGGCTTTGGCAGAGGCAACATTTCTCACATGTTTCTGTCTTATTTTCTCTGCCTCGCTAATGAGAGGCACGAGAGTGTTGGAGGCGAAGCTGGCGATAGGCTTGCCAAGATCTCCCTTCTTCACCCATCCTTCAGCACCTTCGCACGCCTTCATTGCCGTCTTATTGTATATCTTCGCTGAGTCGGTATATTCACCATTGCGGAGTCTTATGAAATACCCAGACGCTCCTGAATTTTTATTAGAAAAGTCATCCACGTCGTAGCCATTATCAGTAATAGACTTGAAGAACCGTTCGCCAAAATCCTTCATCTCCCTGTCGGCGTCATTTATGATAGAGTGGAGTGACTTTGTGTAGAGTTCCACGAAGTTGTCATTGGCATTGAATTTCTCATTGAGCTTCTCCGCGTTATCCTTATATTCCTGTTGGAATATCTTCTTGCCAAACTCCTTTATGTTGCTTATGACATTCCAGTTTTCGTCATCCTCCATCTTCTGCTCTATGTAACTGATGATCCATTTCATCACCTTGTCATTCTGTTTGAGTTCGGCAATGAGACGGTCCACAGCCATAGATTCCACCTCGTTGTTGTTTAGTTCCACTCGGATGTTGGCCTTCAGTCCCAGTTCGTGGGCAAGATTGCGGAGCACACGTTGGAAGAACGAGTCTATGGTCTCTATGTTGAAGCACGAGAAGTCGTGAAGCATGAGATGGAGTGCAATGTCTGCCTTCTTTCTCACCTCCTGTTCGGAGCATCCGAGGTCGTCCACGATTCGTCGCAAGTAATCCTTTGAGTCAGCCAGATTGTTGGCAAGTCCATATAGTTGGCTGAGGATGCGGACTTTCATCTCCTCCGTGGCTTTGTTGGTGAAAGTCACGGCGAGAGTTTCCCTGTAAGCAAAGGGATTGTCTATCAGAAGTTCGATAAATCTGATGGCGAGGGTGAAGGTTTTTCCGGAACCGGCGCTTGCGCGGTATACCGTCATTGCTGGATAACTGTTCATAGTAATGTCTTTAGGTGGAAATTTATAGAACCCACCTTTACTATGGCAAATATACGAAAAAAGTGGATAAACCTCATATGGGTCTATCCACTTTTTTCGTTTTATAGCGACCAGTCTTCTGGTTTTTCTATTGTGCGCTTGACTTTAGAGGTATGGTGTTTCTTCTTCTTCAACCATTCCGCCTTGCGGCGTTCATAGTCATCGCGGGCATATTCCAGATAGTTGTCTGCCATCGTTTACTTGAATTTACTGTATATGACGCTCATTTTTATGTCTCCATAAGGATTGTTGGGACCTCCAACAAGTCGGGTGCTTGACAGAGACATGTCGTGGGTGACTTTGCACACCTCATAGGAAGAGTTTGTCGTCGACACGACAGGAATGATTACCGCCTTGTTCCAATTTGTAGATGCGGTGCCATTCAACTTTGTCTGGTGCATGCTCCTTATCAGCGTGCTGATGTTGTTAAAGGTATATGTATTCTTGGTAGCGTCTAACGAGGCGATATAAGATGTCTTGTTGTTGGTCACCTCCTTGTTTTCGAAGAACGAGTAGAGGCTGTCCTTCGGTACGAGCATGACAGTGGTAGGAGCGTCAAAGTTGTAGTCGCTTGATGTGATGTCATTAAGTCGCTGCAGAGTGAACTTCGCACTGTTGATAGTGTCGTTGTCGTGGTTGAGACATATCTCCTCTACAGGAAATGTCACCTCAGTGAAAATTCCCGCAGGAGTCTTCAGGTAAGTGCAAGTGTTGTCTTCGGCAAGTGCCTTTATCTTGCCACTCTCGTTCACGTAGTTGGTGTGCTGCATGACTTCTTCCGTACCCACGAATGACATCATACCGTCAATGATGCTGTCCTTGGCACCATAATAGTAACGGAAATAGACATTCAACTGTGTTACCTGCATCTTCATGAGGCTTCCAAGTCCGCCTGTCGACTCTACATAGAATCCTGGCATCACATTATTGGCAAAGAGTACGGAATTCTTGAAGTAGGTAGAATCACCACCATACTCCTTATAATACTTGCGCATCAAGTAAGTACCGAAACCATATTTGTCCTTCTCCGTATTGCCATAAGTATTGCCATCCTTATCGGTGTATGGCTTGTCAAGCACTATGCGCACGTTCTTCGTGTATTTAGAACTGTTATTGCGGGTTGACAAAGCCACGTTCATGTCTTCGATGGAGTAGGTCTTGCTAATCTTTAGTCCTCCCTCGCTCGGCTTGCGTATGAGTCCTCCCTCGATAGGGTCGAAGTTGGAGTAATAGTTGTTAGCCTCCGACATAGGTGTGCTGAGCTCATGGATCGTACACTTCATCGATGTCAGCGAGTCACCATAGAAACTGTCGCAGAACAGACGCACCTCGCATGAATCGGCGATGATATATCCGTTGTCATCACGGCTCGCGATGGAGTCGAGTTTAGGGAATCCATAATTTTCCAGCGCATGAAACTGTGTCATGTAGTTGGCGGTTATGTATTCTTGCGTTTCCGGATCACGGATTGTTCCAAGATAGCTTTCCGCACTACGTGACAGCACCGAGTCGGCAACGATAGACCGTGTGGTGATGGTGAACGTGTCGGTAGAAATCTCCAGATTGTCGAGGTTGCTGATGATGGATGTTCCTATCGAGTCAGTCTCGGTGTCACAAGCTATCAGACATGCCAGAACGCATAATCCGGAAAATAATGATTTCAGTTTCA
>CAVKNF010000057.1:0-14169 GCA_963657415.1 bacterium
GTTTGTGTGGGAGCGCTTCGTTATCTTCTGCCACCTTCTTTTCCGCCGTGACCATCTGTGGGAGATAGACATTGCAAACACTGGGGCTGACATCACCTCGCTGAGAGAGTTTCAGGAGGCTGATGTCATACACTTGTCGTGGATAAACCAGTCGATGCTCTCTCTTGGCGACATCAGAAAGATAGTGAAGAGCGGCAAACCCATAGTGTGGACCATGCACGACCTCTGGCCCGCCACGTCCATCTGTCATTACGCCGGGGAGTGCACCGAGTTTATGACTGGTTGCCGCCAGTGCCATCTTTTGCCTGCGGAAAAGTGCCACGGCAATCTCGCCGCGCAGGTATGGAAGCGCAAGAAGCAGATATACAGCAAGTCCAACATAACCTTTGTGGCGTGTAGCCGTTGGCTCCGCAACCAGGCGAAACGCAGCGGACTGCTCGAGGGTATGGAACTGACTGACATCCCCAATCCCATCGACACCAACGTGTTCTGCCCTGAAGACAAGGCGAAGGTAAAGGCTGCGTTGGGATTGCCCACCGACAAGAAGGTGATACTCTTCGTGGCTCAGAAACTGACGGACAAGCGCAAGGGTGCCGACTATCTCGTGCAAGCTCTGCGCAAGTTTGTTGACCTTGACGGAGTGCATGCCGACGACTATGCCGTAGCCCTGCTCGGCGGACATGGCGATGAAGTGGCCTCACTCATCCCGATGGAGGTCGTTCCCCTGGGTTATGTGCATGGCGACCACAATCTGGCACATGTATATAATGCCGCCGATGTGTTTGTGCTGCCTTCCCTGCAAGACAATCTCCCCAACACTCTCATGGAGGCTCTCGCCTGCGGAGTACCTTGTGTGGGATTCAATGTGGGTGGCATACCCGAAATGATAGACCATCGCGTGAACGGATATGTGGCGAAGGTGGCTGATGCCGACGACCTCGCCTCGGGACTTCGCTGGGTGCTCACGGAGGCTGATGCATCCGAGTTGCACAAGGCTGCTCTGGCAAAGACTGCCAGATGTTATTCGCAGGCAAGTGTGTCGATGCGCTACCTTAATATATATAGTGAGGCGATGGCAAGAAAAAGATATCTCGGATGATAAAGATTACAGTTATAACCTGCACATACAATTGTGCCGACACTCTCGACACTACCCTCCAGTCCGTGCTCTCGCAGGAATATCCCGCCGTGGAGCATCTCATCGTTGACGGCGCGTCAAAGGATACCACCGTCAGCAAGGCTGAGGATTACAAGAAAGAGTCTGACGATAAAGCCAACGGACATGAGGTCGTAGTAAAATCCGAACCCGATGGCGGTCTGTATTATGCCATGAACAAGGCCCTCGCTCTTGCCACGGGCGACTATCTCGTATTTCTCAATGCTGGCGACGCATTGCCTGACAGCCACACTCTTGCCGATGTGGCCGCAAGAGCGGAGAGCATGGACGTGTTGCCCGGAGTGCTCTATGGCGACACCGACCTGGTGGATGCCGAGGGACATTTCTTGCGTCACCGTCGCCTGTCACCTCCCGACAACCTCTCGTGGAAGAGTTTTGCCGACGGCATGCTCGTGTGTCATCAGGCTTTCTATGCATATGTGCCGATAGCACGAAGCACGCCTTACAACACCTCCTACCGCTTCTCCGCTGATGTAGACTGGTGCATACGCGTCATGAAGGCATCGCAACTGGAGGGCAGAAGTCTATGCCGCGTCAACCGCGTCGTGGCTAATTATCTGTCGGAAGGCATGACAACCAAGAACCACAAGGCGTCTCTCCGCGAGCGTTTCCGCGTGATGCAGTCGCACTATGGTCTTGCGCTCACCCTGTGGAAGCACCTCTGGTTTGTCGTCAGGGCTTTGTTTGTCTGATCTCCACCTCGGCAGAATACTTCCTTATCAGCGCCGACGAGTCCTCGCGCGGACAGATGAGCAGCGTGTCGCCGTTTTCCACGACAATAAAGCCTTCAAGTCCGTTGATTACCGCCAGGTGTCCTTTAGGTACCTTTATTATATTTCCGTGCGCATTGTCGAGTATGACGTCGGAGTCAAGCACCACATTATCGCCGTCATTGGTGTGCTCCACCTCATATATGCCGTGCCAAGTGCCGAGATCTGCCCATCCGAAATCGCAGTGCATCACGGCTACATCCTTTGACTTCTCCAGCACTCCCTGCTCTATGGACACATTGGGATAGAGAGGAAAATTCTCCGTCATATATTCGTTTTCCTCCTCTATGCTCAGTTGTTTGGGTTCTATGGTACGCAAGACCTGTGGCAATAGATTATTAAAACTGTTTATCAGATAGCGTGCTCCTGCCACGAAGATGCCCGTGTTCCAATAGAACTCGCCACTCTGGATGAACACCTTGGCAAACTCCCGGTCGGGTTTCTCTGTAAAAGACCTCACCTTATATATATTGTCGCTCACGGCGCCATCCTTCTGTATGTAGCCGTAACCGGGTTCGATGCGCGTCGGGGTGGCTCCCATGACGAGCAGTGTGTCATGCGTCGACACAAACTCCGAGGCTTTGATGGCGGCATTGGCAAATTTCTCTCTGTCCATCACGAGGTGGTCGGCAGGTGCGATGATGACCGTCGCGTCGGGGTTGAACTGCAGTGCGCGGTATGCTCCCCAAGCCACGCAGGGGGCGGTGTTGCGCCATACGGGTTCGGCAAGGATGTTGTCTTCGGGAATGTCGGGCAACTGCTGGCGCAGGATGTCAAGATATTCCTGCGATGTACTTACGAGTATGTGGTCGTTGGGGAGAAATGTGCTGAAGCGGTCGTATGTCTGTTGTATCTGCGTGCGTCCCGAGCCGAAGAAGTCAATAAACTGCTTTGGCAGTCCGACCGTGCTCTCCGGCCACAGTCTGCGACCCTTGCCGCCAGCGAGGATGACGCAATACAGATTGCTTGTCTTGTCCATATTAGGTTGTAGATTACTTGTTCTTGATTTATGGCGTGCCAATTCTTTGTTTATGGCTTGCCTGTTCTTTGTTTATGGTTTGCTTATTCTGACTACTAAGTTATGAAAATGGTCGTGAAAGGGCAAATCCTTTCACAGTTTTAACGTTTAGTTAGCCTACATTTCTTATAGCAACGATTCTATAATATTCATAATTGGAAATCTCCGCTGCTCCTTTAGGAGGTACGGCGCCCTCGCCGTACCACGAGACAGAAATATCCCAATTGATATTGCTTGTTGGAGATGGGTGCAGCGAGGACGCAGCACCTACTATAATTACCATTGCTCATTTGCGTGGTACGGCGAGGGCGCCGTACCTCCTTCTTTATCACCGCTTACAAGGGAGGGATATTTAATATGAGAATATGATTGTCGTGCGCATTTCATAGTAGGTGCTGCGTCCCCGCTGCACCCTAGGAGGTACGGCGCACTCGCAACTCAAGCAATAAGACTACCTTTTACGATGTAATCACCAAGTCAACTTGCTGTGAAAACCTCGCTATGTGGATGTTTTGGCATATGTCGCAAACGTGTGCGGCATATGTCACACATGTTTTTGGCATTTGTCGCAAATGTTTTTGGCATATGTCGCACAACTCTTTGGCAATTGTCAAAACATCCGCATAGCGAGGTTTTCACATCGCTGAGGCTAAATCATTACATCGCTGAGGCTAAGTCGATAAATATCGCAATCATCGGTAATCATCACAGAAAAATATCGTACCTTTGTCACCAAACTAAGTGACGGTGAAAAAAATACCGTCACTAAAATAGGAAAGAATGAAAGAGACGAAAATGAGCAACATCCTCCTGTGTCTGCTACTCCTCATAGCAGCAGTATGTAACGCAGGAAACATCTGGGCACAGGAACTGGTCTACGACCTGACCTTCACGCCCGACAAGCACTACATCAACGTGACTCTGAAAGCATCGAAGCTGAAGGATAGCCAGACGCTCTTCAAGATGCCTGTGTGGGCACCGGGCGACTACGACATCAAGAACTATCCCAAGAATCTGTGCGACTTCCGCGTGACTGATGCCGCAGGCAATGCCATTGCCTGGGAAAAGCAACGGAAGAACGGATGGCTCGTAAAAAACGGTAAACAAGAGTCTGTCACCATCTCCTATCGCATCTTTGCCAATAAGCAAGACCTGGCGGAGGCTATGGTAGACAGTGCCCGTGCCTTCGTGCCCGGCAATGGCGTATTTCTCTATGTGGAGGGCAAGAAAAATCTTCCTGTCACCATCACTATGCATCCCGACGGACTATGGAAACAAATCACGACTACTTTAACTCCAGTAAAAGGCAGGGAGAACACTTTCCGCGCCAAGGACGCGGACGAACTCTACGACAGCCCGTTCCTCATGGGAAACCATGAGATAGTGGAGAAACGATGGCTCGGCAAGAAATTCGTCTTCGCCATCGAGACTCCCGAGGGGATAGACAGCACCAACTTCTTCAGCGACGTGGAGAAAATGGTGGGAGTGGCACAAAGTCTCTTCGGCGAGACGCCCTTCGACCATTACTGTTTCTTCATCCTGGGCAAGGGAGATGGCGGACTGGAGCATGCCTGCTCGCAGGTGGACTTCACGAAAGGGTCGTTCCGATTTGACGACCGCGAGGAGTATATCCGTTTCCTTTCCCTCATCGCCCACGAATATTACCATTTGTATAATGTGAAGCGCATCCGCCCCATCGAACTTGGACCCTTCGACTACGACCAGGAGAACTTCACCCCGATGCTATGGGTGTCGGAGGGCATCACGATGCACTATGAGACGGAACTGCTCTTGCGCGCAGGAATCATTACCGAGGAGGAAGCACTCGCCAAACTGTCGGGTTTCATCCGCCGCATAGAGACCAAGGAGGGACACAAACACATGAGCCTTAGGCAGAGCGCCTACGACATCTGGCTCAACTTCTTGACCGACAATGAGAATGAGGACGAGGTGAGCATCAACTTCTATTTCAAGGGACCTATCGTGGCAAAATTGATGGACATCCGCATCCGCCAGCTCACCCATGGCAAGCGAAGCCTCGACGACGTGATGCGAAGACTCTACGAAGATTTCTACAAGAAGACAGGAAGAGGATTTACGGAAGAGGAGTTTTGGGATGTCTGCCGTCAGGTGGCAGGCGAAGACTTGAAGGAGATGCGCCGCTATGTGGACACCACCGACGAGATAGACTATCCCCGACTGCTGGCTCCCGGAGGGCTGACTATAGACGGAGACTACAATTTGTCACGACCATAGTAGGTGCAGTAACTATAGGAGGTACGGCGCCCTCGCCGTACCATGAGGCAGGAATCTCTCAATTGATATTACTTGTTAGCGATGGGTGCAGCGAGGACGCAGCACCTACTACGAAATGCAGTAACTATAGTAGGTGCTGCGTCCTCGCTGCACCCTTTTATATTTACCCCTTAACTGATAGCTGCCCAATTGATGTTGCTCTTGCGTAGTTCGCGCAAGCGTTGCCATAGCATCTCGTATTGAGGTGAACGGCATTCGGGGTCGGCATCCACTATCTTCTGCGCCTCTTCACGTGCCAGTTGCACGAGTTGTCCGTCGCGCGCTATGTCGGCAATCTTAAGGTCGAAGGCGAGTCCGCTCTGCTGAGTGCCTTCGAGGTCGCCCGGTCCGCGGAGTTTGAGGTCTGCCTCGGCGATGCGGAATCCGTCGTTGGTGTCGCACATGATGTCTATTCTCATGCGCGTCTCCTTTGACAGTTCGTGGCCGGTCACGAGGATGCAGAAACTCTGGTCGGCACCTCGTCCCACTCGTCCGCGCAACTGGTGCAACTGTGACAGACCAAACCTTTGGGCATCGAGGATGACCATCACAGAGGCGTTGGGCACATTCACTCCTACCTCTATCACCGTGGTGGCAACGAGAATCTGTGTTTCGCCAGCGGCAAAGCGCTTCATCTCCTCGTCCTTCTCCTTGGGTTTCATCTTGCCGTGCACCTGACTGATCTTCATGTCGGGGAATATCTTTTGCAACTGCTCATATCCCTCCTCCAAGTTCTTGAGGTCACTCTTCTCGCTCTCCTTTATGAGCGGATAGACGATGTAGACCTGTCGGCCTTCCTTCACCTGCTTGCGTATGCCGTCATAGAGCGAGGCCATGGCGTTGTCATATTTGTGGATGGTGCGCACTGGCTTTCTTCCCGGAGGCAGTTCGTCGATGACGCTGACGTCGAGGTCGCCATAGATGGTCATGGCGAGAGTGCGCGGGATGGGGGTGGCAGTCATCACCAGGATGTGGGGCGGTTGTGCGCTCTTTGCCCACAGGCGTGCTCTCTGCTGCACTCCAAAGCGGTGCTGTTCGTCTATCACGGCGACGCCAAGACGGGCAAACTCCACCGCGTCTTCTATGACGGCATGAGTGCCCACGAGGATATTCACCTCGCCTGAGCGCAGACCGCTGAGCACCTGTTCGCGGCGTTTGCCTTTCACCGTGCCCGTGAGCAGTTCCACACGTATGTTCATGTCATGAAGGAATGACTTGATGGTGGCAAGATGTTGCTCGGCGAGAATCTCCGTGGGAGCCATCATGCAGGCTTGGAAACCGTTGTCTACGGCCAGGAGCATGGTCATGAGAGCCACGAGAGTCTTGCCCGAACCGACATCTCCCTGCAGCAGACGGTTCATCTGCGAACCCGAACACAGGTCGCGCCTTATCTCGTGCATGACGCGCTTCTGCGCTCCAGTGAGTTCGAAGGTGAGGTTGTCTTTATAAAAAGTGTTGAAGGCATCGCCTACACGCTGCAATATATACCCCTTGTAGCGTCGGCGGTGGTCGGAGGCGTAGCGCAGGATGTTGAGTTGCACATAGAAGAGTTCCTCAAACTTGAGTCTCTGCTGTGCCTTCTGCACGTCGATGACATTCTTCGGGTAGTGTATCTTCACAAAAGCCTCAGTGCGCGGGATGAGGTGGAGTGGGGCGGTGATAAACTCCGGCAGAGTCTCGGGCAGTCCTGTCTGGGCAATCTTCTCCACGAGAGTCTGCGTGAGTTTCTCTATCTGTCGCGACTGCAGCCCCGACTTCTTCATCTTCTCGGTGGTGGTGTAATAGGGTTGCATGCCCATCGAGGAGAGTTCGATGCTCTCCGCCTTGTCGATGTCAGGATGGGCAAACTGATATCGTCCGCCATATACCGACGGTTTGCCGAATACGATGTAGTCTACTCCCACCTTATAATTATTATATATGTATTGCGCACCCTGCCACCACACAAGGTCCACCACGCCGTGGCCGTCGCTGAAGTGTGCCACTACGCGCTTGCGTCGTCCGCCCATGGGAAACTCCTCAAACGACAGTATCCTGCCCCTTATCTGCACAAAGGGCATAGTGCCGTCAAGTTCGTTGATGGCATATATGCGGCTGCGGTCCACATATTTGTAGGGATAATATTCCAGCAGGTCGCCCCATGTGTGGATGTCGAGTTCGCGGTTGAGCACAGTCGTGCGCTGTGGTCCCACGCCTGCGAGAAACTTTATGTCTTGATTGAGTATATCGGATGACGGCATATTATATATAGGTTTATAGCACCCATCTACAAAGGTAGCGCAAACGGATGATATTGCAAAATTTTCGTTTGTTTTTAAGTTCGTCGCTTTATTCTCAATCGAGAATGGGCGTTTATAGTAGGCGAAGCGTCCTCGCTTTGCCCCAAGGAGGTACGGCGCCCTCGCCGTACCTCCCATTCATATGAAAATATAAAGTCTATATGGCAAAAACTGTTAAAATGTGAAGTTATTCTTGATATTGAGCAACAAAATTGAAATCTTTTTCCTATCTTTGCAATCGATGTTAGATTAGTGTGACATCATACCCGACAAAATTTGAAGCATGACTTTTATTGAAAAGAAACATATAATACTCCTTTTCCTCGTTGTTTTCATGGCGACACTGAGTGTGCAGGCGCAGGATTTGCTCGCACGTCAGGCACCGATAGACCGCAAGGCCAGAACTGTTGATACACTTGCCCTGCAGCGCATTATGGAGAGAGAAATGGAGGAGAACCCAAGTTATGAACTTTATGAAGAATGGGACAATATCTACGCTCACAAGGCATCAGTATTGCCCGAAACATACAAGATAGACCTTCGCCATTTCTGTATGCCTACGAAGAGCCGCGCGCTGACAAGCAATTTCGGTGCTCGTTGGGGGCGTGCTCACAAAGGTCTTGACATAAAGGTATATGTTGGCGACACCATCCGTGCTGCATTCAGCGGCAAGGTGAGAATGGTGAAATACAACAAGGGTGGCTATGGCAAGTATATTGTTATCCGCCACAACAATGGACTGGAAACTATCTATGGTCACTTGTCAAAGCAACTCGTCGAAGAGAATCAGGTGGTGAAGGCTGGTGACGTAATCGCCCTCGGTGGCAATACGGGACGAAGCACAGGTTCGCATCTCCACTTTGAGACTCGTCTCTGTGGTATAGCCCTTAACCCGGCATTGATGTTTGACTTCCGTGCACAGGATGTTACTGGTGACTACTATGTGTTCCATCGTGACACTTACGAGGCTGAAGGTCTGGAGGCTACACGTCTTCGTGGTGTCATCGGCAATGGTGGCTACACCCGCGAGGATGTTGTCGGCACAAGCGTAGCCGAGAACCGCAGTGGCAAGAGCAGCAAGACTCCTGTCGTAGTAGAAGAGCCTGCCTATCACAAGGTGGCGCAGGGCGAGAGCCTCTACTCCATTGCACAGAAGAGAGGAGTCACAGTTGACGAACTCTGCAAGCTCAATCACATAACAAAGAAATCGAAAATACGCGTAGGAATGATCTTACGCCTCTCATAAACAAATCCTTATTTCAGAAACAATCAATAACTATAACAAACCTAATGCGGCATCGGAGTGCTTCCGATGTCGCTTGCTTTTTATTATAGGCAGTCAAGCATCTTCTATCTAAGGTTCGTGCAAATAAATGTAGCAAATGGTGTTTGATTCGTGCAAAAAAATGTATCTTTGCATCGGATATTCGTGCAAATAAATGTTGTCATGGAGAGAAATGTTATCAAACAACTCGTGGAGTGGAAACAGAAGAAGAATCGCAAGCCATTGATTCTTAACGGTGCAAGACAGGTTGGGAAGACCTATATCCTGCAGAAGTTTGGTAAGAGATATTACCAGAAGGTAGCCTATGTCAATTGCGATAAGAATGAGATGATAGATAAGATATTCGCACAAGACTATCACATAGAGCGAATAGTGCTGTCTCTGTCTGCTCTTCTTCATGTCAACATCGAACCGGAAAACACTCTTATAGTCTTCGACGAGGTGCAGGAGAATCCCATCGTGCTCAACTCGCTGAAGTATTTCTGCGAGGATGCACCACAATATCATGTAGCGGTGGCCGGCTCACTATTGGGAATATCGCTGCATGGAGGCACTTCGTTTCCCGTGGGCAAGGTGGATATGATAAAGATGTTTCCTATGACCTTTGACGAGTTCCTTTTGGCTATGGGTGAAGAAGCATTGGTCAAGTTGCTTGCATCAAAGGATTTCTCTCTCATTGACTCGCTGTCCTTGCGCTTTACCGACTATCTGCGCCAATACTATTATGTGGGCGGTATGCCTGCTGCGGTTAAGGAGTTTGTGGAAAGCAAGAACCTGGAGGAAGTGCGCAATATCCAGAAACAAATTCTCTTTGACTATCGTCGTGATTTCTCCAAGCATGCCCCTGCACAGGAAGTGCCGCGCATCAACATGGTGTGGGACTCCATACCCTCTCAGTTGGCAAAGGAAAACAAGAAGTTCATCTTCGGAGCATTGAGAAAAGGAGCGAGAGCCTCGGAGTTTGAGATGGCCATACAATGGCTTATTGATGCCGGTCTCATTTACCAAGTGAATCGTGTCACCACGCCAGAGATGCCCCTGAAGTTTTATGCAGAGATGTCTGTGTTCAAACTCTTTGTCCTCGACATCGGTCTTATGGGAGCGATGGTGGATGCTCCTGCCGAGAGTATCTTGGTGGCTGACACTCTTATGAAGGAATATAAGGGCGCTTTCACAGAACTGTTCGTCCTGACTCAACTAATATCCCGACAACTCCCAATATATTATTTCAGCAGTAATGACTCAAGGGTGGAAATCGACTTAATAGTCCAGCATGGCGCCATTATCACTCCGATAGAGATAAAGGCAGAGGAGAACGTCCATGCCAAGTCGCTGCGTACATTCATCGGCAAGCATCCCTCGCTCAAAGGGCTTCGCCTCTCCATGAAGCCATTCCAGGATCAGGGCTGGATGGAAAACCGTCCTCTCTATGCCGTGGGAGCATGGTTGTGATGAAAAGTTCGGTCGGAAAAGTGTAACATAAAAAAGAGGATGTACCCCAATAGGTACATCCTCTTTTTTATATGACCGGTTGACGCGGGTGCTATGCGAGAATGGCATCGGCCAGTTCGTTGAGAGTTTCGGAGTCGTGCTTCTTCATGCGGCTCCAGATGGTGACCTGTGGGTCTACGATCTCTATCTCCTTCATGTCGTCGAGCATCATGCGCATCACCTTGGCGGCGCTCGGTGCCCACGAACCGTTCTCGATGATTCCCACACGGCGGTTTTGCCATGACTTCAGACGCAGATGGTGCAGGAAGTCGTGCATCGGAGGGAACACGTTGGCGTCATAACTTGCTGCTGCCAACACACATTTGCCCAAGCGGAATGCCTCTGCCACAGCCCATGACTGGTCGCAGCGCGACAGGTCGGCGATGCTTACCTCCGTAGCACCCTTCGCCTTCAGCATTTCTGCGAAGGTCTCTGCCACCTGGCGAGTACCGCCATGGATGGAGGCATAAGCCACGAGCACACCGTCAGACTCCGGTTCGTAATTGCTCCAGCGGTCATAGAGAGCGACATACTTGCTGAGGTCACCACTGAGGATTGGTCCGTGTGCGGGGCAGACATACTGTATGTCGAGACCACCGACAGTCGTGAGCAGACGGCGCACCTGAGGACCGTATTTGCCACATATATTAATATAGTAGCGTCGTGCCTCGTCGGTCCAGTTGTCTTCGATGTCATTGGCACCAAACTTACCGAAGGCATCTGCCGAGAAGAGCACCTTGTCAGTCTTGTCGTAACTGACAATCACCTCAGGCCAGTGTACCATCATGGCATTGTGGAATACGAGGGTGTGGGCGCCAAGCGACAGTTCTTCGCCATTCTTCACCGTGACGGTGCGGCTTGCGAAGTCGAAGTCCTCGAAGAAGTTGTGCAGCATCTTCAGAGCCTTGTCAGAGCACACCACCTTCATCGACGGATATATGGTGAGCGCCTCGGCAATCAGTGATGCATGATCCGGCTCCATGTGGTGGGCGATGAGATAGTCGGGCTGGCGACCGTCGAGAGTCTCTGCGAGATTAGCCTTCCACTCCTCTGCTGTGCGGGCGTCGGTAGTGTCAATCACGGCAACCTTCTCGTCGAGGATGACATATGAGTTGTAAGCCATGCCGTTGGGCACATGATACTGACTCTCAAACAAGTCGATGCTTTTGTCGTTAACTCCGATATACTTTATCTGAGCGGTTATGTCTTTCGTCATATCAGTAGATATTTTATGTGTGGTTATCATGCAAAGTTACGAAATATCTCGCGTTTATGCTCAGGCATGGTAATAAAATAAAATTTTTGTCTTTATATTTTGCGGTTTCGCTTAAAACCGCTATCTTTGCCCACAGATATAACGAGACTCGGTCTGAGCAAGTCCGACTATATGGCAGGAATTCCGGTATTATTATCGGGGTTCTTATTTTTTAGTCCATGCATGTTCATGCCGTTGCGTTATATATGTGTAATTAACAGATTATTAACCATTAAAACAACAAGAATATGGGATACATGTCACAGGAAGGCTACGACAAACTCGTGGCCGAACTCCACAGGCTGGAGGCAATAGAGCGTCCCAAGGCATCAGCGGCAATTGCTGAGGCACGCGACAAAGGAGATTTGAGTGAGAATTCAGAATATGATGCAGCAAAAGAGGCACAGGCTCATCTTGAGTCCAAGATCAGCAGTCTCAAGCTTGACATAGCTTCGGCAAAGGTGGTAGACACTTCTCTGCTGCGCAGCGATGTGGTGCAGATTCTGTCGAAGGTGGAGATGACCAATCTTGACAACAATGCCAAGATGACCTACACCATCGTGAGCGAGAGCGAGGCTGACCTGCAGGCAGGCAAGATCTCCATCAAGACCCCTATAGCACAGGGACTGCTCAACAAGAAGGTGGGCGAAGAGGCCAGCATCCAGTTGCCTAACGGCAGAGTGATGCACTTGAGAGTGGACAGCATCAGTGTGGGGTAGGGATATCCGTAGATAAGTCTATACATTATATAATATATATCACACACTATGTCAATATTCAGCAAGATAGCGGCAGGCGAAATACCGAGCTACAAGTGTGCCGAGGACGACAAGTTTTATGCTTTCCTCGACATCAATCCATTGGTGAAAGGTCACACGCTGGTCATTCCAAAGCGTGAGATAGACTATATCTTTGATATGGAAGACGACGAGTTGGCAGCATTCCAGGTCTTTGCCAAGAAGGTGGCTGTGGCCATAAAGAATGCTTTCCCTTGTCTGAAGGTGGGGCAGGCTGTCATCGGTCTGGAAGTGCGCCATGCTCACATACACCTCATACCGATGCAGAGTGAGAAGGACATGCTGTTCTCCAATCCTAAACTCTCGCTCCCAGCAGAGGAGATGGCTTCCATAGCAGGCAAGATACTTGAGGAATTCGACAAATTGTAGTCATCTGTCTTGAGTGACAGTTGCTGCGTGCAGTGCCAAAGTTGTCAGTAAAGTTTAAATAAATTATACTTTGCTGACAACTTTGCTTTTATTTGTCCATTGGTATGCTTGTTGCGAATATGATGGGTGAAAGCCGAGGCGGATAAGGCTAAGGCAATCAAGAACATAAAAACAATAAAACAACAATCAAATCCCGACGGAGCCGCAAGGCGAAGGGAGGACAAATAAAAGAAAATTAGGAGGTAAAAATTATGTTGTTAGCACGTAGAAACAGCAATTCAGATTGGTTGAGCAACTTCTTTGATGATGCATTCTTCAACACAGACTTGATGCAACGTATGAACGCCACCGCTCCAGCCATCAATGTGAAGGAAACGGAGAAAGAATATAAGATGGAGATTGCAGCCCCTGGACTTAAGAAGGAATGGGTGCGCGTCAACATCGACAATGAAGGCAACTTGGATGTAGCCATTGAGAACAAGATGGAGCACAAGAATGAGGACAAGCATGAGCACTATCTGCGCCGTGAGTTCTCTTACAGCAACTACCAGCAATGCTACACTCTGCCAGAGAATGCCGACCGCGAGAAGATTTCAGCCAAGGTCGAGGATGGTGTGCTCGAGATAGAAATCCCGAAACTCACTCCAAAGGAAGAGACTAAGACTACAAAGGCTATCGAAATCAAATAGTCCACACTGTAAAGACAGATTTTAGTCATCCGCAAATAGGTTATGGGGCGTGTCATTAATTTGACACGCCCCTTTTTTTAGGGATAAAGTGCGCCCTTCTTGTATTTTTATTTTATTTTCTCTTTTGTTTAAAGAAATTATTATATCTTTGCGATTGAATAACTCGGAGGAGTGTGTTAATCGCATGAAACTGAGTTTCTGTTACCATGCAAACGTATCGTTTGGCGTGGCAGGGAAAATAGAATTGGAAATGTAACAACCAGAAAAATATTGCCTATGTAACATTACGATTATAAAGACATAATGATAAAGAAGCGTTAGCTTTGTTCTTGCTTTCTGAAAATTGGGGAATTTGATGAAGCACACAAGAGTAAAAGTTGATGCTCACGCTTATGGCGTGGGCTTTTACTCGTATATGTGTGCATGGTTATCCCCAATACCGACAGAAAGCGTAGACGAAGTTATTAGTCCACGTTTTTTTTTATTGTCTAAACTCTCAGACTTTGGACTGTTAACACTTAAGGTGGGTTCTATAAATTACCACCGTAATCAATTACATAAAAAACAGGTATGAAAATGAGAAGATTATTTTTTGCATTCATCGTTTTACTTACAAGTATTTGCTCTTTTGCACAAACAAAGGGTGACAAAGCAGCTGGTATCAATCTCTCTTATGCAACTAAAAACTCTATAGTACTCCCCATTTTTAGACAGGGTTTGACTTCGTTTTGCCAGCCGAAAGAG
>CAVKNF010000058.1:0-13739 GCA_963657415.1 bacterium
CATTTGTTACCAGTTGGATATGCAGACCGCTTTGCCCATTGCAAAGGTCTATCTCTTTCTGCAAGGCATCTATCTGCTGTGCCGTCAGCGGTCGGGAGATGTAACTCCTGACACTGTGGCGTGATGCTATTGCTTCTTTTATTGTCGTCATAATCAGGTTATTTAGTTAGTCGCCTTCCGTCTCATCGGTTATATCGTCGCCTATGATAGAGTTGAAATATTTCGTTTCGCTTTTATCATCGCCACTACTGGAGGCATCCAACATAACGATATTGGAAGTCAACGTCAGTATTATAGAATTAGGTATTATATATTTCTTTTTCATCGTAGTTGTCCTTTTCATTATTTCACTACATATTTCCTGCCATCCTTCACGATGATGCCTTTATGCAAAGGCGAAGGATTTACCCGTTTGCCGGCAAGGGTATATTCGGGTGTCGCGTCATTGCCGACTACGACTTGAGAGTCTATGCCCGATGTCTCGTCATACAAGGTGATGATCTTTGCCGAAGACTCGTTGCCAGCATATCGAGGCACACCATAGAGATCTATGTATGCACGGTTGTTGGCTATCGAAGCCTTGTTGTCGCTTACGACCTTGCGCAACTGGTTGTTGTTGATGATATAGTTCCAGTGGGTTTCGTCGCTGGCAGACACATACACCTTGGCACCGCTGAGATTGCCCACCATACCCGTAGCCGGCACGGCGCTTTCCTCCTTTGTATCATCATATGCCGCAATGAGAGTAGTGGATGTCGGTTGCATAAGATAAGGTTTGCCGGCAACGAGGTTCTTCACCTCTTTCACCGCAAGGCCTGTGATGTCATTCACCGCCATATCGTCGGTAGCCTTCACCACTCCCACTATCTCATAGAACACGGCACCCAAGAAGTCGTCTGCACCTACTCCACAAGGCAGACATATCGTGGCAAGTTTGTCAATGGTCAATCCCGAGCGCTCATAGCCTTCGACGAGAGGATAGGCTTTGGTGTAGTCGGACTGATAACCGATTGTGCCTATATTGGCGGTAGTAGTATAAATAAACTCGTTATCATATTGGGCAAAAGTGCAACCAGACTTTTGCCAAGAACTGTTAGTCTCATCTATGTCCCATTCATACTTTTCATCATTCAGGCACAATGAAGAGCCGTCATAAGACAGATATTTCCCAAAATTGTTGCTTATAATGGCATTGTCATCCGTTTCATATACATTCCAAGTCAGTTTTCCCCTCATGTCATCATCAGCGATAATCTTACCATTGACAGACGCAACCTCCACGGCTGACAGGTCTTCGGCAGACATGGCATAGAGTTTTGATGAGTATGTACTGGCAAGAGCCGCCACCGTTGTCTTGTCGGGCGTAACAGACTGACTGTCATCATAGGTAATGGTGAAAGCACAACAATAAAGAGAATTTTCCGATGACGTAACCTTTATTGTTAGAGTTTCGCCCTCGCCCACTACATATTTAGTCAAATTAGGGTGTATGTCAAGTGGGGTCTGCGTATATTTTCCTGCCCATGATGCATTGGCAAAACTTGCATTGGCTATGGCAGCCAATTGAGTGTTACCACAAGTAATCGATAGACTTCCGGCTCCTGCAGACTTGTTTGACCTCATATTCAGAGTTATACTCTTTATTGTCATTCCGTCCAAACCAGAGATTGTCAAGCAGGCTTCTTCGCCCTTCATGAGTCTATTTTTATCTATTCCGCTTCCTGTTACCAAATATGAAGCCGTACTTCCTTCTGGTGCATCATCACTTATTGAAACCGCCTTACGTGATGTAGGTTTATACGTTACCGAAAACTCTTTGGCAGATATGCCCATGGATGAAAACAGCAGGGCGCACAACAATAATAGTTTTAATTTAGGTATCATAAATAGTTTAGGTATGAAAAGAGGAAGGCGTCACTTTTGACATAAAACACCTTCCTCTATATAAGTTTATAGTTGTATCTTATTTCTTCGCCTCACTGGCATCCGTCATGTCGCCCTCCACATAGAGGCGTGTCATCTCGGGGTCGCCATTGGTGCGCACGGTTATCGTCTTCTTGAAGTGACCGGGGAATTTGCCGTTGCCATTGTATGTCACCTTTATCTCGCCCTTCTCGCCTGGCTTGATGGGAGTCTTGGTGTAGACAGGCACGGTGCAACCGCATGATGCCACAGCCTGATTGATTATCAGAGGGGCATTGCCGGCATTGGTAAACACGAAGGTGCACTTCTGTATGGGGTCCTTCTCACTGAAGGAACCGAAACTATGGGTTGTCTTGTCAAACTTAATCTGAGCCAGCTTATCCTGAGCTTGCGCCACAGTCATGCACAGCAGCATGAGCAGCGACATGAATAATGTCTTCTTCATCTCTTCTCCTATATATTATATATAATGTGTATGTCACACACGGGGCAAAGGTATACAAAAAAAACGACATACATAGACCTACCTGTCCAAAATAGCACTCATAGGGGCATTTAATCAGTGATTTATGTATTATTTCATTAATATTTTGTAATTTTGCATGGTTATGTGTGGCATCTGCACAAGACGGATGCTGACATGTAAGACAACAATGCATTAGAGCAAAGAACAACAATATTTTCCATAGAGATATGTATAGAACTAAAACATGCGGTGAACTGCGTCTTCAGAATGTCGGCGAGACTGTGACTTTGGCAGGATGGGTGCAGCGTTCACGTAAAATGGGTGCTTTGACCTTCGTAGACCTTCGCGACCGCTACGGCATCACACAGCTCGTATTCAATGAGGATACGGACGCTGACCTTTGCGAGCGCGCCAACAAACTCGGACGTGAGTTTGTGGTGCAGGCTACCGGTAAGGTGGCAGAACGTTTTTCAAAGAACAACAACATCCCCACGGGTGAGATAGAGATTGAGGTGAGTAGCCTTACCGTGCTCAACGAGAGTGTGACACCTCCATTTACCATCGAGGACAACTCTGACGGCGGCGATGACCTGAGAATGAAGTATCGCTACCTCGACCTCAGAAGAAATGCCGTGCGCAAGAATCTCGAACTGCGCCACAAGTTCTGCATCGAGGTGCGCAACTATCTCTCCAACCTCGGTTTCCTTGAGGTGGAGACTCCTATGCTCATCGGTTCTACACCTGAGGGCGCACGCGACTTCATCGTGCCTTCACGCATGAACCCAGGACAATTCTATGCCCTACCACAGAGTCCTCAGACACTGAAGCAGTTGCTCATGGTGGCTGGTTTCGACCGCTACTTCCAGATAGTGAAGTGCTTCCGCGACGAAGATTTGCGTGCTGACCGTCAGCCTGAGTTCACCCAGATAGACTGCGAGATGAGCTTTGTCACACAGGAGGATATCATCCAGACCTTCGAGGGTATGGCGAAGCACCTCTTCAAGACATTGCGCGGCGTGGAACTGGAAGGCGACTTCCTGCGTCTGCCATGGATAGAGTGTATGAAGCGATTCGGTTCAGACAAACCAGATATGCGTTTCGGCATGGAGTTTGTGGAACTTGACGACATCATGAAGAAAGGCACATTCCAGGTATTCGACAATGCCGCATACATTGGCGGTATATGTGCTCCTGGCTGTGCAAGCTATACAAGAAAGGATATCGACAAACTGACCGAATGGGTGAAGCGCCCACAGATCGGTGCAAAGGGTCTTGTCTATGCACGCGTGCAGGAAGACGGTAGCATGAAGTCATCTGTAGACAAGTTCTATAGCCAGGAAGACCTGCAGGCGCTCAAGGCAAAGATGCAGGCCAGCCCAGGTGACCTCATCCTGATACTCTCTGGCGACGATGCCATGAAGACCCGCAAGCAACTCTGCGAACTGCGTCTTGAGATGGGCGAGCGTCTCGGTCTGCGCGACAAAAACAAGTTTGCCCTGCTTTGGGTGACAGAGTTCCCAATGTTTGAGTGGAGCGACGAGGAGAACCGACTGATGGCTATGCACCATCCGTTTACCCACCCTATGGACTGCGACATCCATCTTCTTGATACCGACCCTGCTGCTGTACGCGCCGATGCTTACGACATGGTGTGCAACGGTGTGGAAGTAGGCGGCGGATCCATCCGTATCCATGACCCGAAGTTGCAGGAGAAGATGTTTGAGATACTCGGTTTCACACCAGAAAAGGCTCAGGAGCAGTTCGGATTCCTCATGAACGCATTCAAATACGGAGCGCCTCCTCACGGAGGTCTGGCATATGGTCTCGACCGTTGGGTGTCAATATTCGCCGGTCTCGACTCTATCCGCGACTGCATAGCATTCCCGAAGAACAATTCCGGACGTGACGTTATGCTCGACGCTCCATCATTTGTTGACCAGAAGCAGCTTGACGAAGATTTCATCTCGCTCAACCTCGAAGAACTCGACAAACTGAAGCATTAATGGCTTTTCATATTGATTTGCATTGATTTACGTCAACCTCCAACGATAAAGCGTTGACGTGAATCAATAAAAATCAGTTGATTAAGCATAATCTGATTGTCTGCACGACATTAATCGTTAACTTTGCCATATCAATTAATGGATGAATATACAATTGGGAGCAATCCCGCAATTACATTTAGTATGGCAGAAAAGAAAACCGCAACAGCAAAGGTTGCAACAAAGACAACAGCAAAGGCTGCTACAACAAAGGCAGCTGCCGTAAAGACAACAGAGAAGAAGGCTACTGCAAAGACAGCTTGCGCTTGCAAGAAGGAACTCTACATCAACGCAGAGAGCGCAGGTTTCCGTGCAGGTGATGTATACCAGGCACTTGCATCTGCAGAGAAGCACTTGACAGTGGCAGAGATCGCCAAGGCTGCAAACATCAGCAAGGAGGAGACTCTTCTCGGTATCGGATGGCTTCTCAAGGAGGGCAAGATTGTCGGCGAGAACGTAGCTGACATCCGACTTGCATAAGCAACAAAAGCAAGGACATTAAAAAATTAGTGTGGGAAGTCGGAATTGCGTATTCCGACTTCCTATATTTTTTATACTTTTGGCTATTGCCCTTGATTGTATGGCAACTGCTTTATAGATTAATACACCGCAAGTGAAATACGAAGACGTGATATTCAACATACTGCTCGAAGCCGGCAACGACGGTCTGACAATAAAGAAGATTGCCAGACATGTGCACAATGAGACCGACTCCTTGTTTGAACGGGCATGCTTCGCAGAGGTGTATGAGAACGTGCGCAAGATTATATACAAAGAATCCCGAAATTCCTGTTCATTCATAGAGCGAGCTCCGAAGCGCAGTTATTACCGCCTGAACAAGAATTCCGGGAAATATATGCAACAGTTGTTGCAATTTGACGATTAGTATTCGTCTTCAGCAGCTGTCACGTCATCGAGAGTGAGGTCTGACTCATCGGTGTCGTAGGTAGTGCGATAACTTTCCTCCGTGAGAGCATCATCATCAAAAGCGTCATCATCGTCATCATCGTCCATGTCAGAGCCAAACTGGCTTTCATTCTCCTCATCATCCAAGTCTTCGTCGACATCGTCATCAAATTCTGACTTATTTTTCTTGTCTGAAAGGAGGTCCATGTCTACCGACTTCACCGCGAGAGGTTTGAGCTTGGCAAATATTGCCTCCACCCATGTGCCTTTCTCTATCTCAAGCACCTCAAAACCATCAGCGACCTTCTTCTCATAGATGCCCCCAGGATTATGGAGACGGTCTTTCGGCAGAGTTGTCGTCGAGATGTCGAAACCGCTCATGATGATGTCCTTGATGCTCTGTGACAGCGAATCCCATCCGCCACCGAAATTACGGTCAATGACTTCAAGCAACTTGGCTGCAGATATATGGCTGATATTCTCATATGTAAGGTCGGTGACACGAGAGATAGGACGCTTCTTGATAGCCCATTTTGTTTCTCCCTTGTCATTTATCTTCAGTACTCCCACCTTAAAGCCTCGATCCTCATATTTCTTTATTATCTCTGGGCGGTCGAGCTTCACTTCCTCCAGTTCGAAAGCAGAACGAATCACGTCGAGATAGTGCCGACTGTTTTCCTTCATATCGGCATCTTTCTCTATGCTTTTCCACATGCGGAAGATGTCATTTTCCTGAATATCCCATACATTGCTCTTGGTAAGAGTCTTGAGCGTCAGTGCCTTTTCTTCTTTCATATAAGTGTGTCTGTATAGTTTTCTTTATTTATCCTGTTGTGTTTATCCTGCGTGCCACTCCTGCGGCAATACGCAACATGGGTGCAAAACTACAAAAAAACTCTTATATGACGAGCCATTGACTATATTTTTTTTGCTCTATTTTGTGAGGTCGAATCCGATTCTCACACCATCATAGTTGGATGACAAGTCACCGATGGTGCTGAGTGTTGAGTTACCACTAAGGGCAGTCAGAGTCTTCACGAGGGTGAGCACCTTCTTTGACTCAAAGAGCACAGCGATACCGTCGGAATTCTTCTTAGTATATCCGCTGAGGCTAAACAGAAGTCCCTTGAGAGTGATGGCCTGTGTGCTCTCGTCGAATGTGTAAGTTCCAGTCCATGACTTACCGAGAATCTTTGCCTCGAAAGTACCGTCCTCCTTGAAAGTGAAGGAAGTGTTGGAAGATGTGATTCCCACCTTTGAGTAGGACGACTCCAGTTTCTGCTTCACTGTGGCAGCCACAACCTCGCCACCGGCAGCGGCAAGAGTTGACTCGCTGGTGAAAGCACATCCTGGCTCCTTATATTTCCATGTACCGACGAGTGTGCTCGTTGTCACCTTGTCAAGACCGATGACACTTGTCAGGATATTAGCGAGGTTACTGCCGGATGTTGCGTTTGACAAGAGAGTGCCTACGACACTTGAACCTGTAGAGGCTGCAGACTTGACAGCCGATGTCGCAGCAGTAGTTGCGTCAGTAGTACCGTTTGTAGAATTGAGTGTGCCGAGCACACCGGCAGCAGTACCGAGTGCAGATGTGCCGCATCCTGTCAAAAGGAGCGCTATGACACCTGACACGAGAAAACTAATCTTCTTCATTCTTATAATATATCTATTTGGTGTATTAATTGTCTGCAAAGTTACTCACTTTTTCTGAAGTATGACGACAATGCTATAGTTCCTTAACAGACTTTACATGTCTTTTCATTTACAAAATCTATGTCATTGTCACTTGAGAAAGAAAAGAGTTTTCTTGGAAAGGTAGGAATAATACACTAACTTTGCATATCACACTTTTCATAGAAAGAGAGTATAAGAGATATGCTTTGGTTCATATTTTACAAATCGGATCTTCTTCTGCAGATTGACCACGACGGCATCTGCCACATCCCAGAGGGTGACACTCCGCCTGTTGCTATCAGCAACGACACTACCATACACACCATTTCACCCATGCAGGACGGACGCGAAGTCAGAGCCTGCAGCGTGGACTCTCCGATAGAGGAGGACGGATATGAGATGTGTCCTCTCAGGCAGTCTTTCTTCAAACTGCCCTTGCCGGTATATCTGAAAGCAGGCAAATGCGAGGAGATAGTGTATTGGGACAAAAACACGAAGTATTGTGGTGTGTGCGGTAGTCCTATGGTTATGCACACGGACATATCGAAGAAGTGTACAGTATGCGGAAAGGTGATATGGCCGTCGCTGTCTATCGCTGTGATTACTCTCGTGCACCGAGGAGACGAAATACTCATGGTGCAGTCGAGAAATTTCAAAGGCAACTACTACGGACTGGTGGCAGGCTTCATCGAAACTGGTGAGTCGGCAGAGGAGGCAGCCATAAGGGAAATACGCGAGGAGACTGGCATAGAGGTGAAGAATCTCAAGTATGCCCGGTCACAACCTTGGCCCTACCCTTCCGTGTTGATGATAGGTTTTACGGCGGAATATGCCAGTGGCGACATACGACTGCAATACTCCGAACTTGCCGACGGTGGCTGGTATCACCGTGACCATCTGCCCACATTGCCCGGAGAGATGGGTGTGGCACGACAGATGATAGAACAGTGGCTGGAGGAAACAAGCAGCGACAAGAAAGACAAAGACACAACAGGAAAACAACAATGAAAGAAATCAGTTGGGGATTCATAGGTTGCGGAGAGGTAACCGAGAAGAAGTCAGGTCCGGCATTCAACAAGATACCGGGTTCACATATTGAGGCTGTGATGAGCCGCAATGCAGAGAAGGCACGTTCTTATGCCGAGCGCCATAAGATAGGCAAATGGTATACTGACCCGATAGAACTGATAGAAGACCCCGCAGTGAATGCCATCTACATAGCGACTCCGCCATCGAGTCATGTCACCTATGCCATAATGGCTATGAAGGCAGGCAAGCCGGTGTATGTGGAAAAACCTTTAGCGGCAAGTTATGACGACTGCGTGCGCATCAACCACACGAGCAAGGAGACTGGAGTGCCGTGCTTTGTGGCTTATTACAGAAGATATCTCCCCTACTTCAAGAAGGTGAAGGAACTGATAGAAAGCGGACAGATAGGCAAGACTCTCAATATACAGTTGCGCTTCTCTGTGCCTCCGAGGGAATTGGACTACAACAGGACCAACCTGCCATGGCGCCTGCAGCCCGACATCGCCGGAGGCGGATATTTCTATGACCTTGCCGCCCACCAACTCGATTTGCTGCAGGAACTCTTCGGAGTGATAACACGTGCCCACGGTTACACTACCAACCGCGGCGGTCTCTATAAGGCTGAAGACAACATAAGCGCTTGCTTCCTTTTCGAAAGCGGTATCGCGGGAAGCGGTTCGTGGTGCTTCGTAGGTCACAACAGTGCTCGTGAAGACCGCATAGAGATAATAGGCGAAAAGGGGTCGTTGGCATTCTCCGTGTTCAGTTATAATCCCATATGTCTTGTCACTGAAGAGGGTGTGAGGTCTATCCGCATCCCTAATCCGCAACATGTGCAGATGCCTTTGATAAAGAATGTGGTGGAACATCTGCAAGGCTATGGCCACTGCGACTGCGACTCGATAAGCGCCACACCTGTAAACTGGGCCATGGATAGAATACTATGGAAGATATGATGCAGACGTCAGTAAAATCGCATCCATGCATCAGGCTTCTCGCCATAATGTTTGCACTGGCTCTTTCGGTGCAGACTAAGGCCACAACGGCTGACAGCATAAAGAGCGAGAAGCCACGCTCTTTCTTGTCGAAGGTGATTGCTCCCTTCGAGAAATTCTTTGCAGGAACTGACACCAACTACATCGAACCTAATCACTACAACTTCCAGGCGATGCTGCAAAACCGCTATTCGTATGAGGTTTATCGGCTTACAGACAACAAGGGCAACAGCATCCGCTTTGAACCGAAACCGTCGCTGAAGATAGGACCTTATGCAGGATGGAGCCTCATCTTTCTCGGTTGGACTGTGGACGTGCTGCACATCAGCGACGGCAACAAGCGCAAGGAATGGGACCTGAGCCTCTACACCCTGCCCATAGGCATAGATTTCTACTATCGGCAAAGCGGCAACGGATATACCATCAAGAATATTCATATCCCCAGCATTGGCGACACTCACAGCCTTGAGGGAAGGAATTTCAGCGGAATAGAATCGAGCGTGAGCGGTCTTGACATATATTATATCTTCAATCACAAGCGCTTCTCCTATCCTGCCGCCTTCAATCAGAGTACCCAGCAAAAGCGCTCTTCGGGTTCGGCACTTGCCGGACTGGGCTTCACTCGTCACACACTTAGCGTAGACTGGCAAATGCTCAATGACATCTTCACAGAGGAACTGGGCAAAGACTTGTTTGCCAATTTCAATGAGGAGCCCATCAGCGAAAAGGTGGTCTATACCGACTTGTCCATCTCTGGCGGATATGCCTACAACTGGGTGTTTGCCAAGGACTGGCTTTTCGGTTCGTCACTGTCGGTGGCATTAAGCCGAAAGAAAGCAATAGCCGACTCCGAACGAGGATTTGATGCTGTGGGTACAACATTCAGAAACTTGCGCGACTTCAAGTTCTCCGACATCACTATTGACGGTGTAGGTCGCTTTGGCGTGGTGTGGAACAACGGCAAGATGTTTGCCGGTGCCAGCGCCATTGTGCATTCTTACAACTATTCGAAATCAAATTTCTACACCAACAACCTCTTCGGATCATTCACTGCATATTTCGGCATCAACCTTGGAGTGAAGAAAGAATACAAGAACTATAATAAAAAGGAGAAATAATGAAACGCATGCTATTGGCAACTCTGCTCCTTTTGCCCTCATTATATAATAATGTATGTAAGGCACAGGGCATATCCTATGAGAAACGCGACAGCATAAAGGTCATGCGACTGCTCAATTCTGCCCCTACTCTATCCAAGACCACGGCATATATGACCTATTTCGGCAACAAACTGGCAGGCACGCCTTATGTTGCCGCCACACTGGAGAAGGGCGACAAGGAACGGCTCATCATAAACCTGCGCGAACTCGACTGCACCACATTCACGGAAAATGCGCTTGCCCTGAGTCTATGCGCGAAGAACGGGAAACGGTCATTCCGTGACTACACTGACTATCTTCGCAGAATAAGATATGCTGGCGGACAGGTGGCATATGACAAGCGCCTGCATTATTTCACTTCGTGGATAGACTACAATAGCGCCAATGGTTTTGTATACGAACAGCAACAGGATTCTCTGCCAAAGAATATCTACACCGCCACACAACACCTCAACATAAACTTCATGTCGCAACACGCCAACCTCTATCCGCGACTTGCCAACGACAAGACGATGGTGAGCAAGATTCGCCAAACGGAAAAGGCGCTGACAGGCAGGACATACAAATACATACCCAAGTCAAAACTCAATGACCATGCAGCGCTGAAGCGACATATCAATACGGGTGACATCATCGTAATCCTCACTAAGAAGCCAGGACTTGACACATCGCACATCGGCATAGCCTCATGGTACAAGGACGGCACTCTGCATCTCCTCAATGCCTCGCAGATACACAAAAAGGTCATAGACGAACCTATGACCCTTTATCAGTACATGCAGAAACACCCGAGCCAAATAGGCATCAGAGTGATTCATGTAAAATGACTTATTTATCCAAAGCAATGGCAGTCTCAAGTGCCAGCGTCATCATGGCGCGGAACGAATTCTGACGCTCCTCAGCCGAGAGTTCCTTTGTAGACACGAAGGAGTCGCTGATGGTCAAGAGGCAGGCAGCCTTCTTGCCAAGGAAGTTGGCATTCTGGAATAAGCCAAAACTCTCCATCTCCACGCAACCCGCGCCTGTGCTCTCTGCTATCTCCTTATATGTCGGTCCATTTGGATCAGTATAGAATACATCTGACGAATACACGCGACCTGTCTTGCATTCCACTCCAAGCTTTGCAGCCATCTCAAGCACGGTGTCATTGATCTCCTTGCTCGGATAGTTCACCTTGTCTTCATAACCACTCTGTATTTTGGCATAATTGGATTCGCTGTAGGCACTGTCTGCCAACACGATATCCATGACATCAAGTTTTTCGGTGTAACTACCAGCCGAACCGATGCGGATGATATTCTCCACGCCATACTGTGTGTAGAGTTCATAGGAATAGATGCCGATGCTCGGTATTCCCATACCGCTTGCCTGCACGCTCACCTTGTGTCCCTTGTAGTAACCAGTGTAGCCGAAACAGTTTCTCACCGTATTAACAAGTTTTGCGTCAGTGAGGAAATTCTCCGCCAAAAACTTTGCGCGCAATGGGTCGCCAGGCATGAGTACTGTCTTTGCGAAAGCTCCTTCGGGAGCGTTGTTATGAGGTGTAGCCATAATAAATTGTTTTCTTTATTTATGTTGTAAATATTAATAAATGCGTCGGTAAACCGACTATGCAAAATTAATAAATACATTCGGGATAACCAAAGAGTTGTCAGGATAAAAAATTAGCCGTAACTTTGCAGTCGTTGTAATACAAACTGATAAGAAAAGGATAAATAACATGAAAAGTAAAGACATTATAATAGGTCATGCAAGCATGCTTGCCGCTAATACCATGTGGGGTCTCATGTCGCCCATCGGCAAGGATGCACTCAACTCTCCCGACATCAGTCCGCTGACACTGGCAGGACTGAGATGTTTCGGTGCCATACTGCTCTTCTGGATAGGTGGACTGTTTCTGCCCAAGAGCATTGCGCCGAAGGAGAATATAGAGCGCAAGGACTACTTGCCACTTGTCATTGCCGCCTTGCTCATAACCTTTGCCAACCAGATGTGCGTCATCTTCGGCATGAGCATGACATCGCCCGTGGATGCCACGGTGATGTGCTCCACCACCCCATTCTTCACTCTCATCCTGGCATGGTTAATGTGGGGCGAGCGTCACCACTGGATGAAGATCCTCGGTGTGCTGCTTGGTTTTGCTGGCATGCTCGTGTTTATCCTTGGCGGCAATACCGACCGAAGCATGAATGTCAGCAACCCTCTGTTGGGCAATGTGCTTTGCGTTATGTCACAGGTATTCGGCGCTGTCTATATGGTGAAATATGCATATCTGACAAAGAAATACTCTCCTTTCACACTGATGAAATGGATGTTCACCATCACGGGCGTGCTGATGATTTTCATTACCGGCCCTGACATCATCAGCACCCAGTGGAGCATCATCCCGACGGGCACTCTGATGGAAGTCGGCTATGTAGTGGTGTTCGGCACCTTCCTTGCCTACGTACTCCTGCCTATAGGCCAGCGCGTGCTTATGCCTACAGCCATAGCGATGTATAACTACACGCAGACCATCGTGGCTGCCATCTTCTCCGTACTGATAGGCGTGGCCGCCATCACCATGCCCACTATCATCGGTTCTATCCTGATATTTGCCGGTGTGGCCATGGTAAACAGGAAATACATGAAATAAAATCCATCAATTCATGAAAGAATTATTGTTAGTCAGCATAGGCAGCTTCTTCGGAGGCGGATTGCGATATATAGTGTCAAAGATGGTGCAGTCCTGCACCGTCTTTGACTTCCCCTTCGGCACATTGACGGTAAACGTGTTGGGATGCCTCGTCATCGGTTTTCTGTCAGGACTCAACTGGAATGGCAACTATCTGATGTCGCCCTCCAGCCGACTTCTGCTCACCACAGGTTTCTGTGGAGGCTTCACCACCTTTTCCACCTTCATGAATGAAGGTTCCGCTCTGATGAAAGAAGAGCATTATGCCTACATGATGCTCTACCTCTTCGGCAGCCTCGCCCTCGGCCTCATCGCCGTGCTGGCAGGGCATCAGCTGGCGAAGATTGTGGCATAATCTCCTCTTGCCTACCACAAACGGCATTGATACAATAGCATCACGAACCCTATATTCATCATTAAGTGGTGAATTTGTCTATATTAGGCAAATTGAGGCCAAATCGATAACAACTTTATCCAAGTTTTCTTTGTAAAGCAAACCATCTACATATTTGGTAGGGATACTGCTGTATCCATATTTGGCACCAAGTATTGCGCACGCTACTGCAGCATTTGTATCGGCATCTCCTCCTGCATTCACAACGGCAAGCAATCCTTCTTCAAATGACGATGTATGCCAATAAGCCCAAAGTGCTACGGAGAGTGTCACCAACGTATAACCCATGTGGTCATAATCCACAAGATTCTTAACATCCTGTTCCAACCATGCTTTGGTAATGTATTCACAGATGCACAAGTCATATTGTCGGGCAATGTTTTCCATTTGATATCGTGACATAGGTTCCTTTCCATACACCAAAGCATGAATTAGTTCTGAAACAATCACACAAGAACCCACGCATCTTGGGT
>CAVKNF010000059.1:0-13522 GCA_963657415.1 bacterium
AGGTTTGTGGCGAAGGTAGACTCCTTGATGTTCTTGTAGTCTACGAGCGCACGGGCATCTATGGCGTTGATGACACCATTAGCATCTGGTGGCACATTGAGCAGGAAAGTACCGTTTCTGCCGACACTCTTCAGATAGAGGTCAAAGAGCTGTTGGCCTGTTCTCACCTGGCTGTCTTCCTTAGCGTGATAGAACCATCCCGGACGGATACTCACGTCACACTCTGACGGCACCCACTTGGTGCCGTCCTTATGACCCACGGTGAGTTCGCCTGACTTTTCATATCCTGGATATACGTCGTCATAGCGGAGGAATGCCCAGTTGGTCTCGCCAGCTATACCCTTCTCATTACCTACCCAGCGGCAACCAGGACCACCGTCGGAGAAGATGATGGCATTGGGCTGGAGCGAGTGGATGAGGGCGAAGAGGCTCTCAAAACCATAGTAAGTGCGGCGGTCAATCTGTCTTGTCTCACGTGCGCCACCATAGTAGCCGTCGCCACCATTGGCACCGTCGAGCCACACTTCGCTGATCTCGCCGTAGTTGGTGAGGAGTTCGCGCATTTGGTTTCGATAATACTCCACATAGGAAGGCTGTCCGTAGTCGGCACGGTTTCTATCCCATGGAGAGAGGTATATGCCAAACTTCAGACCATACTTTTTACATGCCTTTGCCATATCGCCCACGATGTCGCCCTTGCCGTCGAGGTAAGGAGAAGAGGCGATAGAGTTTTTTGTGTACTTTGATGGCCACAGACAGAAGCCGTCGTGATGCTTTGCCACGATGATGACCTGCTTCATGCCGCCATCCTTGAGGATGCGTGCCCACTCGTCGCAGTTGATTTGTTTGGGGTTGAAGTCCTTAGGGTCGAAGTCACCGTAGCCCCATTCCACATTATTAATACTGTTGGGACCGAAATGGATGAAGGCATAGTTCTCCATCTTCTGCCACTCGACCTGTGCGGGAGTAGGATTAGGACTCTGCGCGCCGGCACACAGCACGAAGGAAAGTAGGATTAAGAGCGCGGACGCTCTCGAGATTAAAGTTTTCATAATAATTAATTTTTATAAGTTTGGGTATGTAATTATTCTGCAATAGTATATGGTAGCTTTAGGAGGTACAGCGCCCTCGCTGTACCCATCGCAAGTGAGCAATATCAATAGATAAATTTCTGCACTGTGGTACGGCGAGGGCGCCGTACCTCCTAACGCCGTACCTCCTATGATTACCTCAATTTCTATATGTTGTTATATCTTCATGTTAGTAAGGAATGCCTTGGCACTGCCAAACTTGAGGAACATGTCGAGCCTTACGGGCACATGGCGGCTGTCGTTGGTGACATAGAATCGTGCTATCTCCTTATATTTCTTGTCGGTGTATTCATAATAAGAGAGTTTCAAGCAGTCATATTTCTTACCGTTGTCGCCCTTCACCGTCTCCTTGCCAGTGAACTTCAGTTTAGCCTTCAGAACCTTTGTGCCGTCGGTTATGTCGATGGGCACCTCATAGCCCTTCTTCCAGTTGGAAGGGTCGAAGGAACGTGCACGCTGGAATATGTTTACCATGTCGTAGACACAATGCGAGAAAGCCTTTGTCTCGCGCGAGTGAGTGCCGTCATTGTTTTGTCGATGGAGTTTCACTTGGCAGTTGCCGTTAGGATAGGAGTAATTGGCTTCATCCACCGTATACCAGTTGCCTTCGCGTGCTCCCTTGCGATAGTAGAGCGGCACCATGTCGGTGGTGACATATCCTATGAGAGTGTCACGCAATACGAAGAAGTCGTCGAGGCGACCGTTGCCACGCGTGAGCAGCGAAGTACGGAAAGCCTTCTTGCCATGATAGGTGGTCTCCACGGTCGACATCGTGGCAGTGCCAGCCTTCACCCACACAAACTGCCAGTTGTAGTAGAGGTTGTAGGAGATGTATTCCGAACCCTTGATGGCAGTATTGCGGAAACTGCACTGCGCATGCATATGCGTGTAGAGCAGAGAGAATGACAATATGATGAACAGTTTCTTTATCATGCTACATATATTATATATGAATGATTTATATAACCCACCACATACTTATTTCAAGTATTCCGGCAGTTCGATACCCTTGTCCTGCGCACGCTTGAGGTTTCTGCCCTGCTGTGCCTTCTTCTTCTGCGAAGCCTTGGTCTTCATCAGTTTGGAAGGTTTCTGCTGGTTGAGCGGACGCTGTGTGGGATTCCAAGTCTCGGTGATGTCCCACTTGGCGCGGCACTTTATCTCCTTCGGGTAATAGTATACCTGCTCCGGTTGCAATAGTTCGTCAAAGCATCCTGTGTCCCACTTGCCGTTGCCGTTGTCGTCGACGATGACCTTGAGATAGTAATCCTTTTCATTGAGATAGAGAAACTTTGCTGTGCCGTCGGTGGTCAGCACCTCCTTGGCAAGTTTTTCTCCCGACTCGAGGAGTTGACAGATGAGATGCTTGCCAGCAAGAGTAGGAATCTTTATCTGGAAGGTGCCGTATTCCTCGAGCGCCCTCACCTTAAATCCAAATTTCTCCTTCTTTGTAGCCTTGCCATAGATGTCGGTGAAGGCGGTGGAGTCAGTCTCAAAACTATATTGCAGACCCGGTTCCCACTTTGACAGTATCTCGAGTGTGCGCATGTTGGCATCAGGTTTGTCGCGCAATTGCCAATCGGTGTTATACCATGTGGTGTCGCGCTGCACATAGAGGTGCACCATCGAGGTGTCTATCTTTGCCAGTGGAGTGGGGAACTCCAGAGTGATTGACTTGTCGGGATCAAACTTCTGCTGCGCTTCGATGGTCATCTTCAGAGCCTCGGGAGGCATTATGGAGTCGTAAGGCATACCCTTTTTCTTGAGTTTTGCCTGTTTTTTCTCCCACTCGTCAAGTGTCTTCTGCTTGTCCTTGAGCCTCTTCTCCAGAGCCACCTTAGGCAGAATCATGAGAGTGTCGGTCTGCGGGCGCAGTATGCCGAGGGTGTCGGTCATGCGATATGTCATCTCTATCTCCAGAGAGTCGGTGTTGACGATGGCAGTGTCGGTGAGCCAATAGGAGAGAGTGTCATTAGTCTTGCTTGCCTCAAGGATATACTTGTCGCCAAGGTCAAAGTTGAGTCCGCGCAACTGTGGCAACACCGAGTCGCCATAACTATAATATAATGTTATCTTCTCAGGGTCAAGACGTTCGTTCTTGATGAAAGCGCGGTCGGTACGCGGTTCGGTAAAGGCGCGCAACACTATGTCGTCAGGAACGAAGTGCTTATACTTCACCCTCTGTATGCTCTTTATGCGAAGAGAGTCGAGCATGGTGGTGTCCTGACGTGTGTCATCGAAGACAGAAGGCACGAAGGTCTCGCCATAGAAAGCCATCTGCTCGCCGCTACCTGGAGTAAGCATGAAGTTGTTGTCTACGTCCTTGAGGGCATAGATGCGGTAGCGTCCGGGCTTTACACCCTTGATAGAGAAATGTCCAGACTGGTCGGTGCGTGACACGCGTAGCATCGGTTCTGTCTTGAATCTATTGATGATGGTGGAGTCTGGTTCGGGGTCATTATCATCCACGAGATAGAGTCCCACCTGAGTGCCCTGCACGGGTTCGAGAGTCTCTGCATCGAGCACATAACCTCCCACCTGCATGGTGTCGATTACGTCACCTGTGGAGAAAGTAAAAGTGTAATTGCCCAGCGGATTGCCCTCATTGTTGTCCTTGATAGCGTCAGAGAAGTCGATGGTGTAAGTCGTGGCCGCCTTAAGGCTATCCTTGAGGTCCACCACAATATTCTTGCCCTTCACCTTTATATCAGCCTGCTCCGTCTGCGGAGGAGAGATGATGACATTCTCCGTGGCATTGTCGAGGGTCACGAATTCATCAAAATAGATCGTCACCCTCTTCTGATTTACATTGACGGCACCATTGGCTGGCGATGTGTGCATCACCACAGGCGGTTTCTCGTCATACCAGCCACCGTCGGGACTGCCCATGCGTGCGCATCCCACGACGACAAGCAATGTCAGCAGGATGGGGATAAAACGTAGATATGTTTGTTTATACTTCACCGTTGTTATTCAGTTTGAGCAGTTTCTCTATGATGTTTCTGTTATTGGAGAGTCGTGGCACCTTGTGCTGTCCTCCCAGTTTGCCCTCCTGCTTGAGCCAGTCATTGAATAGATTCTTGCGTGCAACGACCATCTCAAGAGGTTGGAGCGTGATGTCCTTGAATCGCTTTGCCTCGTAGTCGGAGTTTATCTGCTGCAGATATTGGTCGAGTATCTCAGAGAACTCGTCTATATTCTCCGGTGCATGTGAAAACTCCACGAGCCACTGATGGCGACACTTGCCGTCGGCACCCATGAAGACAGGCGCGGCAGTATATTCCAGCACCTCTGCACCCGTCTTGCGGCAGGCATACTCTATGCCCTTCTCTGCATTGTCGACGATGAGTTCCTCGCCAAAGGCATTGATGAATGACTTAGTGCGGCCGGTGATGACAAACTTATAAGGATTGCGCGAAGTGAAACTCACAGTGTCGCCGATGAGATAACGCCACAGTCCGTTGGAATTTGTTATGAGCATGGCATAGTTTCTAAACAACTCCACATCCTTGAGAGGCACTATTTTGGAGGCGTCCCTCACCGTGCCGTCGTCATTGATGGCATCCATAGGGCAGAACTCATAAAACATCTCATAGTCGACCATCAGGAGCATGGACTTGTCATTATGGTCATTCTGGATGCCGAAGAAACCCTCGCTGGCATTGTATGTCTCCATATAGCGCATGCGCAATGACTTTATTATTTGCTCATATTGTCTGCGATAGGGAGTGAAGGCTATGCCGCCATGGAAGAAAACTTCCAGATTGGGCCACACCTCGTCGATGGTCTGCTTGCCCGACACCTCAAGCACGCGGAGCAGCACCGAGAGCATCCATGACGGTACACCAGAGATGTTTGTCACATTCTTGTCTATCACCTCATGGGCTATCTTGTCACGCTTCAACTCAAAGTCGCTAAGCAATGCCGTGCTCTTATTGGGCACGCGGATGAGATTGACAAGAGGATTGATATTCTCTATGAGGATGGCAGAAAGGTCACCCACGAGCGAGTCGGGCAGAGTGTAGTTGGGAGCATGCGAACCACCGAGAATAAGACTCCTGCCTTCGAAAAGTTTACTGTCAGGATATTCCTGCAGATAGAGCACCACGCAGTCGGTGCCACCCTTATAGTGCACATTGTGCAGACCATCGTAGCTGACAGGGATAAACTTAGACTTGTCGTTGGTGGTGCCCGATGACTTGGCATACCATTTCACTTTGCCTGGCCAGAGAATATTCTCCTCACCATGGCGCATGCGGTCTATATCGTTTTTGAGTTCCTCGTAAGTATTTACAGGAACATTCTCTGTGAACTCCTTGTAGTTGGATATGTTATTGAAAAGATGCTTGCGCCCGTATTCTGTATTCTGCGCCTTGTGCAAAAGTTTCATAAGAGCCTCCTGCTGCAGACGCGGTGTATCCGTAGCGTAGAGTGCTATGTGCTTCTGACGCTTGCGGAATATCATACGGGTTAATTGAGTAACTACCATTTTCTTTTGTTATAAATATATGTCTTTATATGTAAGCAGTCTTAAGTAGACCTTACGTTTTTTTTTATCAGAACGGGAATATGTAGGGCAAGACGAATATCATCACCAGTCCCATTATTATCTGCAGTGGCAATCCCACCTTCACATAGTCCATGAAGGTGTAGTTGCCGGCCTTCATCACAAGCGCGTTAGGCGGAGTGGAGAAAGGTGAGGCAAAGCACATGCTGGCGCCGAGAGTCACAGCGAAGAGGAATGGATAGGGACTCACGCCCAACTGCTGTGCGGTGTTGATGGCTATAGGGGCCATGAGCACGGCTGTGGCTGTATTGCTTATGAACATTGTCATCAATGATGTGGTGAAATAAAGTCCTGCAAGCAGAGCCACGGGACCTGACGAACGGAGCCACTGCACAAGAGCATCGGATATCATCTCCGACGTGCCCGTCTTCTGCAAGGCTATCGACATAGGCATCATGGCGGCTATGAGCACCACGCTCTCCCATTTGATGGTCTTGTATGCCGCATCCACATTGCGCAGACATCCCGTAAGCACCATGAGTAGACCTGCTATCATAATAGCCGTGACATTGTTGACAGGGATGAAGTCAAATACCATCATGCAAATCATCATAAGCATTATGATGGCAGCAAGAGGAGCCTTATAGTCAAGCAAGACTGTGCCCTGCTGCTCAGAAGGCTGTCCCATAACGACCCAGTCTTCGTTGGTGTCGAGTTGTGATATGTTTTGCCATGAACCCTGCACAAGTAGTACATCACCTATGCGGAGTTTCTCGTTGGCTATACCCTTTATTATATAGTCACCCGAACGGCGTATGCCAAGTACATTGAGATTATATTTCTCACGCAGAGAAGAGTCCTTGATCATGGTGTTGACAAGACTCGACTGAGGCATGAGGACTATCTCCGCTATGCCTATGTCATAGAAGTCAAGGTCATTAGAAGGGAGTTTCTCGAGAGAATATTTGGATGCAAACGCCTTGATGTTGTCATTTTCGCCGGTGAAATAGAGTATGTCGCCAGTCTTGATAACAGACTTGGCACTCGCCACCTTCTGCTTCACATTGCGGAGAAGTCCGCCTGTGGTCTTCTTCTCGCTTCTTATCTCAAGGATGGAAAGACCGAAGCGATGACGCACGTCCAGTTCGGCAACGCTCCTGCCTACGGCGGAAGATTCTGCCTTCACCTTATATATATTGAGATAGTCCTTGAGATTATATTCCGTAACAAGTCTGTCGAGACTCTTGTGCTTGCTATTCTTCTTTCCCGACTCATCAGTCTTGCCATCGAGAAACATCTTGCTCAGAGGGAGCAAAACAAGTATGCCGACAACTATGCTCACCATACCGACAGGGAAGAAAGAGAAAAATGACAGCGGTTCGTAACCGTTAGATACGAGTGCCTCCTGGATGACAAGGTTGGGAGGAGTACCGATGAGAGTGAGCATGCCGCCGATGCTGCTGGCAAAAGCCAATGGCATGAGCAGGCGTGAGGGACTCTTGCCCGACTCCGAAGCCATACTCACGATGATAGGCATGAGCAGAGCCACAGTGCCCGTGTTGCTGACAAAGGCACCAATGAATGCTGTCGTTATCATCACGAGAAGGAACATCAGAGTGTCGTTGCCCTTTGACAATTTCATGATGCGCTGGCTGGCAGCCTTGGCTATGCCTGTCTGCAGGATGGCTCCGCCGACAACAAAGAGGCCTATCATCATTATCACCACCGAAGAGGAGAATCCTGATAGAGCTTCCTCGGGAGTGAGTATGCCGAAAAGCATTAGTACCGTGAGCGCCGCAAGCGCTACAATGTCAGAACGGATTCTTCCCGTGGCAAACAAGATGACCGAGAGGGCCAATACTATCAATGTCAGTGTCATGGAATAATGAGTCTATCTATACTTGTTATATATAAATATGTATATATCCGTGCAAAAATACGAAAAAGTTTTCTATTGCGTTGTTGTTTACATCGAAACGTTGTTTATGTTGATATTAAATTATCTTTAAAGAAAAATCTATAACAATAAAAATATATATGGTGGATAATGTGGATAACTTTAATATAGTCTTTCTATATTATTATGGTCTTTACCTTGTATCATGTATGTCATGGATAACGTAATTAACAATGTATCACGCTATTAAGGTACTATAATTAGAATTTCTTAGAAGGGTAATCAGACGGCAATGGAAGAGTCTGTCATATGTGGATTACTCTATGTATAACCCGTGATAAAGGTTGTAAGTTATACACTGAAGACAGGTATATAACGAAACTGGTGGAAAACTATAGAAAGTAAACAGGGTTATCCATATACTTTTCTATGAGTTTTCCACCAGTTATACACAAGGGCTTTTGCTTATTCTTGGCCATTGCCACTGAAAGCTTCGCTCTCCGCTAAGGCTATTATCTCCTCCTTGCTCTTTGCTTGCATGGAGATGTCGCTAAGGTCGAAGTCGCTTTCGTTGGCGATCTCTGCGTTGTGAGGTTTTATTTGACGTGGAGGATTATTATTATCGGGAGAATTCACCTCCGTGTTATCGTTAACGACTACGGCAGGCTGTTCGGTCTTAGGTACATTGGTGACGGGTTCTTCCTCCATCTTTGTGCGCTCCGTCTTGGATGCGAACACGCTGTCAAGGAATTTTGAGTCTTTGCGCAGTTTCTCGAGAGTGAGTTTGGATGCCACCTGCTGAGATTCCTTCTTTGAGAAACCCTTACCTTCACATCCCTCCACCTTCTCAAGCATCACCTTATATATAAAGGTAGGACTGCCACTCTCGTCCTTGCTTTCTTTTAGGAGTTGATAGGTGAGGCGGACATTGTTCTTCTGTGACCACTCGAGAAGTTTTGACTTGAAGTTGACCTCCTTGTATGCCACCTTGTCGATGTTTATCAAGCTCTTCAGAATCTTCTTCTTCACAAACTTCATGCAGGCGTCATATCCTCGGTCTAGATATATTGCTCCCACGAGAGCTTCAAAGGCATTGCCACCGAGATAAGAATTGTGGCTCTGCGAGCGTCCTGATGTCAGCACGAGTTTGGTAATACCCATCTCTTTTGCGAGTTTGCCGAGAGTCTCGCGCTGCACGAGTTTGGCGCGTGTATTGGTTAGGAAACCCTCGCGCTTGCCTGGGAAGTGCTTGTAGACAATATATCCCACCACAGCATCAAGCACGGCATCGCCAAGAAACTCCAGTCGTTCGTTGTTGACAGGTTTACCTTTGGCATTGCGGTGCATGATGCTCTTGTGCATCAGTGCCTGTTTATAGAATTCGATATTGCCAGGATAGAATCCGATGATCTTCCTTAAATTGAAATAAAGCTCCTTATCTTTTATGAAAAGGAGCTTTATCCTGATGATGATATCTCTAAGCATTAGTACTTCTTGAATATCACGCAAGCATTGTGTCCGCCAAAGCCGAATGTATTTGACAAGGCTGCGCGCACCTCACGCTTCTGTGCTTTGTTGAAAGTAAAGTTGAGGTTATAATCAATCTCTGGGTCATCGTCGCCCTCTTCGTGATTGATAGTAGGAGGCACGATGTCATTCTTCACTGCCAAGATGCAGAACATGGCTTCCACTGCGCCGGCAGCACCGAGAAGGTGACCTGTCATACTCTTTGTGGAAGAGATGTTGAGCTTATAGGCAGCATCGCCAAAGAGATCCTTGATGGCCTTTACCTCAGAGATGTCACCCACGTGTGTGGATGTGCCGTGCACATTGATATAGTCGATGTCCTCTGGTTTCATATTAGCATCTGACAGAGCCTCAGACATTACGAGTTTTGCTCCAAGACCTTCTGGATGAGAAGCAGTGATGTGATGAGCGTCAGCAGACATACCCTCGCCAACCATTTCAGCATAAATCTTTGCTCCACGTGCCTTAGCGTGCTCAAGTTCCTCCAGGATGATGCATCCTGCACCTTCACCCATGATAAATCCGTCGCGGCTTGCTGAGAAAGGACGGCTTGCCTTCTCCGGTTCGTCATTGCGTGTAGAGAGTGCGTGCATGGCATTGAATCCGCCCACGCCTCCAGGTGTGATAGCAGCTTCGGCACCACCGCTGACAATCATGTTGGCCTTGCCCAGGCGGATGAGGTTGTAAGCGTCTGCCAATGCATTTGTAGATGATGCGCATGCTGAAGTGGTGACATAGTTAGGACCATGGAAACCATACTTGATGGAAATGTGGCCTGCACAGATGTCGGCAATCATCTTAGGGATGAAGAATGGGTTGAACTTAGGACCATTCTCAGTGTGTGTGGCATAGTAGCCAACCTCTTCCTCGAATGTCTTGATACCACCGATACCTACTCCGAATACAACACCGATGCGATTTTTGTCTGCAGTCTCAAGGTCAATGCCGCAGTCCTCGATAGCCTGTGTAGCTGCTATGATAGCATACTGTGCATATGGGTCTATCTTTCTTGCTTCCTTGCGGTCAATGTAGTCATTGACATTGAGATCCTTCACTTCACATGCAAACTTTGTCTTGAAGTTTGTAGTGTCGAAATGTGTAATTGGAGCAGCACCGCTTTTACCGGCCACGATGTTGGCCCATGCCTCTTCGGGATTGTTTCCAAGAGGTGTGACGCAGCCTATTCCAGTTACGACAACTCTTTTTAGTTCCATATTTAGATATAAAAATGATTTATGGTGGGAATTTATATTACCCACATTATTAAGGTGGGGCTTTTATCTACTCCCACCATAAACAAAAATATGGCTTATAGCTAACAACCCTTCAGGCATTTGCCTTTTGGTTGTTTGCTATAAACCATTAATTATTTGAAGTATGTAATGCTCAGATAATTACTTTGCATTCTCCTCAATGTAGCTAATAGCGTCGCCTACAGTAGCGATGGTCTCAGCCTTATCGTCTGGAATAGAGATGTTGAATTCCTTTTCAAATTCCATAATGAGCTCTACAGTGTCCAGCGAGTCAGCGCCAAGGTCATTGGTAAAACTTGCTTCAGGCTTTACTTCAGCTTCGTCTACTCCAAGTTTGTCGACGATGATAGCCACAACTTTAGATTCAATCTCTGACATAATTGATAGTTTTTAAAGTGTTTGTTATTCAGTTTCATTCTCAAAATACGGTGCAAAGTAACTAAATAAATTCCGAATAGACAAACTTTTACAACAAAAATGCGCCTTTTTTGCACACTGACCCATAAAGTGTGCAAACCGTAATTATTCCGCGCCAACAGTCTTTCGGGCGTTACTTAACCTTGGTATATATGTGCCTCAAGAGGGTGAACTGCACCGCCACCGCACCGAGAATGGCGGGCACGGGGGCTGCGGCGTGGCTCATGCCGAGGGCCAAGAAGAGGTTGAGCAGACCTATCTGCACGGCGTAGTTGACGGCGTGGCTGCAGCAGAAACCGGCAAACCGCCTGAGCGAAGGACGCGACTGGAACGTGAAATAGGATGTCATGAGGAAGTTGACGGCGAAACTCACCAGATAGCCTGCGGTGTAGGCGACGTTCACGCTGACGTATTGCTGGAGGAAAAGATACACTCCGTACTGTATGGCGGTGACGAACACGCCGTTCAGTCCGAACCTTACGAACTGCATGGTCCTGCCGTCACCGCATATCTTTTCCGCCCACCGGCGCACTGTGTTGCCGCCTTCTGTCTTCATAACGCCATTTGCAAAATTAATTAAAAAACATTTCCTTGCGGACGAATGACACGAAATAATCGTATTTTTGCACGGAATTATTACAGGCAGACAATCATTAATAAGGAACATATGGAAAATTTGTATACTGTACACGACTACAACACGATAGAGGAGAAGAAAATTCACACGGTGTCGTTTCTCAACAAGGTCATCGACAGCGGACACGCTTCGGACATGATACTCGTGACGGAGGCGATACAGGAAAAGCGTCTCGGCCGCATCGCCGAGGAGATAGCGGCGCGCGGCAACGTGCGCATGGTGCTGCTGGCGGGCCCGTCGTCGAGCGGCAAGACATCCACAAGCAAGCGCCTGTGCATACAACTCATGGCCTGCCGCAAGCACCCCGTGGCGCTCTCTACCGACAACTGGTTCGTTGAACGCAAGGATACGCCGCGCGACAAGAACGGCAATCTCGACTTCGAAACTATCCGCGCCATGGACCTTGACCTCTTCAACTCCGACCTGCAGCGGCTCGTTGACGGCGAGGAAGTGAGCCTGCCGACGTTCAATTTCACCACAGGGCAGCGCGAATACCACGGCGACAAGTTGAGGCTCACGCCCGACATGATACTCGTGATAGAGGGTATCCATGCGCTGAACCCGATGCTCACGCAGCAGATTGCGCCGGAAAAGAAATACAAGATATTCGCCGCACCGATGAGTCCGATATCCCTTGACGGCCAGCACTGGATTCCCACGACCGCCAACCGCCTGCTCCGCAGGATAAGCAGGGACTACCAGACGCGCGGTAAAACAGCCCAACAGACCATCGCGAGTTGGGGTTCCGTCCGCCGTGGGGAGAAGAAATGGATACTGCCTTTCATGAAAGAGGCGGACGCGGTGTTCGATACATCGATGCTTTACGAACTCGCAGCCCTCCGTCCGAAGGCGGAAAAGGTGCTCGAGAAAGTGCCTTCCGATGCGCGCGAGTACCGTGTGGCGGAGAAACTCCTGCAGTTCCTGCGCTTCATAAAGCCCATCTGGGGCAGCCAGATACCGCGCACATCGCTCATGAGGGAGTTCATCGGAGGTTCGATATTTGACGTAGGATGACGGTCTGAAAGCCGCCAAAAGGCGGAGGAAAACAAGGAAAAACACAAAAAAACCGTCTTTTTGGCGGTTTTTAATGTTAATTAACGGTGATTTTATGGGGGGGGTAATGGTAATATGCGTAACTTTGCACGCCTCCACATTATTATATATGGGTGGACTGGAAATTATATACAAGTGTATAGAAACAAATAAAACAAGAACATCAATATTATGAGAACAAAGAAAAATTACATTGTTCCCACGACAGAAGTCGTTGATTTTGAAACCTCCTACAGCCTGCTTGAAAGCAGCGGCGAGCAGTCGGCATCGAAGAGTGCGACTATGGAAGACGCCTCATTAAGCGGTTTTGACAGCAGTTGGGAGTAATACGGAGTCAACCGCAACACTATCGTTACAAGGGGAAAAAGCACTGAAATGAAGTCATACAGCAGATGGCTGTCATTCGCGGCAATGGCTGTGGCAGTACTCGCCACGTCGTGTGCTGGCGACGACAGCACTCCTGACACGGACGGCAAGAACCCGTCCGGCAACACCGCCACTAAGCCGGTGACACTCACTGCATCGTTGGCAGGTGCCGACGGCACCCGTGTGGGGATGACCAAGAACGGCACGTCAGCGTCGTTCTACTGGCACAACGGTGATGCCATCAGCGTGCAGGTAAAGACCGGCAGCACATACAAAGGGGTGAAATTCACCACCACGGCCGACAACGGCACCGCTACGGCGACCTTCGAAGGCAAGATAGCGGAAGACGCCACTGTCGGCGGATATGCCGTTTACCCCTACAGCGACAGCCACGACCTGTCGTCAGCCACGTCAGTGACGTGCAGTCTGCCGTCGGCTTATTCCGGCTATAAGGTGGACAGTAACATCTTCCCGAAGACAACAGACGGGAAAACCGCCTATCCGGCCAACAGTGTAGGTATGCCGATGCTCGGCATAATAGGCGATGGTAATGTAGAGTTCAAGCACCTCGGCGGCCTTGCCGTCATCCGCATCGACAAGATGCCTGCCACGGAAGGCACTCTCACCGTCACCGCCGACCAGCAGTTGTCGGGCGATTTCAAGGTCGCCAACGTGTCGACATCCAATGCAAAGATAACGACAGCTGCGTCTTCGACTGACAACACGGTGACTTTTACTTTCAGCGAAGCCACGGAAAATGCCGCCGGCGTGTTC
>CAVKNF010000060.1:0-13477 GCA_963657415.1 bacterium
ACTGCATAAAATCGTGGTGGTGTATCGTGGTGTGGAGATGGTGATGTGCGAAGAATGTCGGTAAAACTTTTCTCCTGTTCCGAAGATTATTTGACTTAGAAATAACAGAATATTATCTATCATAGAAAAATAGATGCTGACCATATAGCGGTTGTCCGTAAAAATATGTGCCTTTGCATATATTTATCATGATTTTTAGCATAAACAAAGGTAACTAATAGGGCTGGAATCCAAGCGAGGATTTCAGCCCTAATTCAATCTTTATCTCAAAGTTTTAGCGGACAGCAATATTTACAGGTGGGTTCTATAAATTCCCACTGCAAACTAATATTAATTTAATGGGTTGCTTTTTGTCATCTTGCAGTCTCTTTTCGGTCCAATCCGTCTACTCGTTCAGTCGCATAGCCCGCTATGCTCCTTTACTCGCAGACTAATTGTACTCGAAAAATAGACTCGCCATATGACAAAGCTAATTTATAGAACCCGCCTACAAATAAAAATGTTGGTTTGTCGTGTTTGCGGGGTTTTACATTATTGTTCCTTAATCCATCCGTTTCTATAAGCATAGAGCAGTTCCTTGAGGTCGTGGACCTGACGCTTGAGTTCGCGTCCGCGGTCGGTGTCGGCCACGAGCATGCGGTGCTCGCTCATCTCCACAATCTGGGTGGACGACTTGATGTCGGTGCAGTTCTCTATGGCCTCCTCGGTACTTGTGAAAGGTTCGTGCTGCACGAGTTCGAAACCGCGTGAGTGATACACCAGCGTGTAGCCTGCAATACCTGTTTCCTTGTGATAGGGTAGGGAGAAACCACCGTCTATCACCATGAGCTTGCCTCCTGCCTTGATGGGGTTCTCACCTGCCGTGACATGCACAGGCACATGCCCGTTGATGATGTGACGATGCTCGCCCTTCACATTGAAAGCGTCGAGCAGACCATCCACCATCTCCTCACTGTCGCGGAGTTGGAAGTAGTAGCCTTTCTCCTCATTGTGCGTCGTTTTATCACTGATAAAATAGCGTTCAAACGTCGCCATCTTCGACTTGTTGAAGAGTGGACTGTCAGGACCACACCACAGGTAGAGGAAATAGTCCTGGGCATAAAGCTTCTCCGCCTCCTCGCTGTCGGGTTGGAATGCTGTGCGGATAATCTTGTCAATCTCGTCAAGGAGCTTTCTTGCAGAGAAGAAGTTGCCTTCCGTCACCTCCACCATCTGTGGCGTGCCGTCCGCATTGAGAGGAATGGCAGCATGATAGAGCAGGTTGTCATTCACGATGTTATACATCGCTCCATTGCGGAGAATGAGTTTTATGTGGCGCTGCAGTTTCTCGCTCACCTTGAAGGAGTGAGACAGTTTGTTGATGAGTTTTATCTCTTCTTCAGAAAAAGCGTATGGGTCGGCAGGGTTGATAGTAGGGAAGTTGTTGCTTCTGAGCGCATATTCCTTGCCGTCAATGGTGACTGTGCCCTTAGTGTAGTCTATATAGTTGAGCAACAGACGGTCATCCATATGCCAATGCGGATAACGCTTGATGATGCTTCCCTCAGCCTTAAACTGCAGTATGCTGATAGCCTTGTGCATCTGCGCAGTCAGGCGTATGGTCTTGTCATCAAGAATCTTGTTGCCGAGGATATGTGGAGAGAACTCTTCGCAGGGGTCATCCTTGTAGGTCTCCATGGCGAAGGTGGCGAGTGGCATGATGCTTATGCCATAGCCGTCTTCGAGAGTGGTGAGGTTGGCATAACGCAGCGATAGGCGTAGCACATTGCATACGCAGGCGATGTTTCCTGCGTAGGCTCCCATCCACAAAATGTCGTGGTTGCCCCATTGTATGTCCCAACTGTGAAACTTGCTCAGATGGTCGAGGATGATGTGTGCGCCAGGACCTCGGTCGTAGATGTCGCCGAGGATATGCAGCTGGTCTATGATAAGTCGCTGTATGACGTGTGAGATGGCTATGATGAATTCGTCGGCACGGTTGGTGTCGATGATGGTGTCGATGATTACCTGCACATAGTCAGTCTTCTTGCTTCCTGCCGTACTCTCGTGGAGCAACTCCTGGATGATATATGAGAATTCCTGTGGCAGAGCCTTGCGTACTTTCGAACGCGTGTATTTGCTTGACACCTCACGACATATCACCACCAGTTTCTCGATGGTGTCGTGATACCATGCCGACAAGTCTCTGTCCTGCGATTTCACTATGCGGAGTTTCTCTTCAGGGTAATATATCAGCGTGCAGAAGTCACGTTTCTCCTGCAGGGTCATCACCGAACCGTAGATCTCGTTGACCTTGCGCTTGATGTTTCCCGATGCATTCTTCAGCACATGCAGGAAAGCCTGGTGCTCGCCATGTATGTCGGCAACGAAATGCTCCGTGCCCTTTGGGAGGTTGAGGATGGCCTGCAGGTTGATGATTTCAGTACAGGCATCGGCTATTGTTGGAAATGATTTTGCGAGCAGTTCCAGATATTTCCTGTCGCGGCGAAGATCATATTTTGACATATGTATATATTATTCTTGTTAGTTAGTGGCGAAATTTACAGAACCCGCCTTAATAGTCAGTGACGATAGAAATCATCTTTTCCGACGTGCTGTCTTTCTTATAGATTATTGGCATAAAACCTTCTGTCAGTCCAGATTTCTCCATCATCACGTATTCCAGATGTTGGGTGAAGACATCGATATTGATGAGTTTCAGCACCTCCGCCATCGTGTCTTCATCGTAGTTGCTGTCAGTCATGAGTGCTGACAACTTATTGAGGAATTCCTGCGGAATGTTTCCCCTTACGGAAAGATACTGCGCGTAGAGCAGGTTGCGGCTTATCTCCAGTATGGACTCGTCCTTCTCTTTCAGCATTCCTATCCTCTTGTTCACTTCATCCCACAATGCTTCGTCGGTTTTCTCAAATGCCAACTTATACACCTCCTTATATTGCGTAGCCATCTCTTCCGCAGTCGTAGTGGCGGTGGTGACAGCATTGAGGATGAGATGCAGTTTTCTGCTGTCCTGTCCGCTGAGCAGTTCTTGCTCCATGGCACCGGAGGAGACCGTAGAAGAAGCCTTGAATGATAGTTTTACATGCGCTGATGTTGGCTTGTACCATGGCGAGAGTGACCCTGCAGGTGTGTATACCCAAGCGATGTGTCTCTTTATGGCATCATTGGCAATCTTCACGGCATGGCTGTCCCAAGCCCCGATGATGTGCACCACATCAGGATTCTCGTCGGTAAAGATATATCCGTTGTCCTTGCCGATCTCGTCGGTAAGCATCTCTTTGGTTCTGAGATACAGGTCATTGCCGTCAATGTCAGTATTGCTTATAATCCTCAGTCTCATAGTTTGTGGCATGTGAAGTCGTAACTGTCAGCAGCAAGATAGCGCAGTCTGTCTGCCATGTAGTGCCATATGGAGTTCAGTTCCAATGGCAATATTCTCCATGCGGGCACATCAGCATCGAAAGCCTTTACAACCCTCATGCTGATGAGAGTTCTGCCGAGAATAAAGATGATGAGCGACAATGCTGCCGACGCGATCAGTATGTAGTCTTTGGTAATACCAGCATAGACAGCCACGCAGATGGATGCTATCCATGACAGATGCAGGAACAGAGTGTCTACACATTGCCACACACGGTGACACTTGCGGCGCTGCATATGTTTGCATGAGTGTATGTGGAAAATGTTCTGCCTGTGCCACTGCTTTGTTGACGGAGCTTCTTCTGTCATGCTTCCGTCATGTGAGGCTACCACCGCCACAGAACCCTTGCGTGCAAACTTGTTGACGATGAAGTCGTATTCGCCACGTATGATGTCGAGGTTGCCGCGATAGCCGTCTTTGTTGATAAATTCGCTCTTGCGGAAGGCTATGTTTGCACCATTGGAACAAAATGCCGTACCCTTGTTGCACTCGCGCCATAGATAGGCGAAATGCATGAGCCGGTAGAAGCGCATGCGTGTTTTGGAGCCCTCGCCGTAGTTGTTGTAGCCGATGACAATATTCCTGTCGTCAGTGCAACGCGTGCCAATCTCCTGCAACCAGTGGTTGCTGTTGGGGCGCGAACTGCTGTCCACCAGTACGCACCATTCGTTGGCTGCAGCCTTGATACCGAGCGTTATGCCCAACTTCTCCCTGCTGATGTAGCGTGAAGTGTCGGGGATGAACGTGTAGCTCAGGCGAGGGTCGTTGCCGAATTTAGCAAGCAAGTCGTCAGCGTCAGCTACAAGTCTTTCGCCAACGATTATCACTTGAAAGCCCGGCTCATATTCCTGACGGAGCAATATGGGCAGGTTGCGTTCAAGTGCTTCCTCGTTGCCGTTTACCATCACGATGACGGAAAGAGGGGTTCCGCCGACACCCCTTTCCGGTTCAGCGTCAAACAAGTCGTCCTTCTTCTTTACAGGCACTCTGAAGAGAGGGTTCGCCAGAATAGAGATTATTGCCAAGAGTAGCAATATGGAGCCTGTTATTATCGTGACAGTAGAGATCATTTCTTTGTTTCTTACAGTTGTTCCGTGATATATCCTGCGGGCAGTTTCCTGCAGTTGTATCCGCTTGCCATTATCTCACCATAGGCACCGGCAGAGCGAAGGGCTATGAGGTCGCCGCGCTTGGCTTTGTTGATGTCAATGGCTTTGGCAAACACGTCGCTCGACTCGCAGATAGGTCCCACGACATCATATGTCTCCATGGGCTCATCACTCGTGATGTTTTCTATCTTGTGCGAAGCCTGATAGAGGGCGGGGCGTATGAGGTCGGTCATGCCGGCGTCTACGATGCAAAACTGCTTGAATGTGCCCTGTTTCACGTAGAGCACCTTTGTGATGAGCGAACCGCACTGGCCCACGACAGCCCTGCCGAGTTCGAAGTGCACCTTTTGTCCTTCGCGCAGATGCAGATGGTTGGCATAGGTGTCAAAATAGCTCTTGAAGTCAGGATAAGTCTCGCGGTTGGGATGGTCGTAACTGATGCCAAGACCGCCGCCCACATTTATGTTGTTCACCGTGATGTGCTGGCTCTCCAACTTGTCGAGCAGTTCGTTTATTCTGTTGCACAGAGCCTTGAAGTCTGTCATGTCAAGAATCTGACTACCGATGTGGAAGTGCAGACCTATGAAGTGCACATTCTTCATACCAGTGGCAATGTCGATGACCTTTTCCATGTCCTCCATGGCGATGCCAAACTTGTTTTCTGCCAGACCTGTGGTGATGTTGGCATGAGTGTGGGCACCCACATTAGGGTTGATGCGGAATGCCACATTGGCCACCTTGTTTTTCTTCTCTGCCAGTTCGTTGATGACCTCCAGTTCGGGGATGCTCTCCACATTAAAGCAGAATATGTTCTCGTCGAGACCGAGATTTATCTCCCAGTCGCTCTTGCCCACACCGGCAAAGACTATCTTGCTGGCGGGAAATCCTGCTTCCAGCGATGCCTTTATCTCGCCACCGCTCACACAGTCAGCACCGATGCCGCTACCGCTGATGATACCGAGAATCTTCGGGTTGGCGTTAGCCTTCACGGCATAGTGCACCTCAAAACCTTCGTGTTTGCCTGCCTCCTCGTTGATTCTGTGCAGAGTCTCGCGCAGGATGGCAGTGTCATAATAGTAGAATGGTGTCGCCACACCATCAAATCTCTCTAAAGGGAATTGTCCTTTCATAAATATAATCTAATGATATCTTATTTATTGAAGAGCATGTCGCTCAGGTTCTGCATAGCCTTCTTCTTGTCCGAACTTCTGATGAGGAATGATATGTTATGGTTGGATCCACCATAGGAAATCATTCTCACTGGGATGTTCTTCATAGCATCCGTTGCCAAAGTCTCAAAGCCGACATTACTCCAGTCGAGGTCGCCCACCACGCAGATGATGCACATGTCCTGATCTACGGATACTGTGCCGAATTTCTTCAGTTCGTCCACGATTTCGTTGAGATGCTTGTCGTTGTCGATAGACATTGACACACCCACCTCCGAAGTGGCTATCATGTCGATAGGAGTGTTGTAGCTCTCGAATATCTCGAATATCTTGCGCAGGAAACCAGTGGCAAGGAGCATTCTCGATGACTTTATCTTTATGGCGGTGATATTCTCCTTTGCAGCCACTGCCTTTATCTTGCCCTTCATGATGACATTGTCGATGATGGTGCCCTGTGCCTCTGGATCCATCGTGTTGAGCAGGCGCACTGGTATGCCAGCGTATTTTGCAGGCTGTATGCATGTAGGATGCAGTATCTTCGCACCGAAGTAAGCCAATTCGGCAGCCTCGTCGAAGTTGAGCTGGTGCACAGCCTCAGTCTTGTCCACCACGCGAGGGTCATTGTTGTGCATGCCGTCGATGTCGGTCCATATCTGTATCTCGTCGGCAGGCATTGCCGCACCGATGAGGCTTGCTGTATAGTCAGAACCTCCGCGCTTCAGATTGTCCACCTCGCCATAGGCATTGCGGCAGATGAATCCCTGAGTGATATATATCTGGTAGCCCTCGTTCTGCTTCATTGTGGCAGCAAACTTCTCCTTGATATACTCTGTGTCAGGTTCGGAGTTCTTGTCAGTTCTCATGAAGTCGAGAGCAGACAGCAGCACAGCCTTGATGCCCTGTTCCTTCAGATAGTTCACCATCATGTTGGTGCTGATTATTTCGCCCTGAGCCACGATGGTCTTCTCCTCGAAACTTGTGAACAGTTCCTTGGTGAAGGAGCGCAGGAAGCGGAACTCGCTGTCGAGAACCTCGCGCATTGCATTTTTGTATTCCTCCGTGGAGTAGAGTTCCTCTATGTGGTTGAGATATTTCTTCTCCAGTTGGTTGATGACCTCATTGGCACCTTCCGGATTTTTCTTGTAGAGATAGTTGCTTATCTCCACGAGCGAGTTGGTAGTGCCCGACATTGCTGAGAGTACGACGAATGTAGGCTCTCCGCTCTTTGTCACAAGTTTTGCCACATCCTTCATCCTTTCGGGTGAACCCACGGATGTGCCTCCGAATTTCATTACTTTCATAAAATCGTCTCCTATATTATTTCCTTAATTCCTTATTTCCTTGATTCTTGTATCTTTCCGTCCTCGCATTTGTATACGATGCCCGGATATTGTTCGATCATTCCCCAGTTGTGGGTCGACATGATGACAGCCGTGCCCGTCCGGCTTATCTCCTTGAGCAGTCCCACTATCTGTGCGGCAGTCTCAGGGTCGAGGTTGCCTGTCGGTTCGTCGGCTATGATGACCTTCGGACCATTGAGCAACGCTCGCGCTATGGCTATTCGCTGCTGTTCGCCTCCCGACAGTTCGTGTGGCATGACATCCTTCTTCTCCAGCATGCCCACATCCTGCAGCACCTTGTCTATGCGCTCCTCGATTCTGTCCTTATATTTCCACTTTGTGGCCTTGAGCACAAACTCGAGGTTCTTCTTCACCGAACGGTCGTGCAGCAGTTGGAAGTCCTGAAATATTATTCCCATCTCGCGGCGCAGTGCCGGCACGTCCTTCCTCTTCAGTTTGAGCATGTTTCTGCCCAGCACCTCAGCCTTCTCAGCCTCGTCGGCATAGAGGTCGAGTTCCGCATACATGGTCTTGAGCAGCGAACTCTTGCCTGAGCCCACCTTACCTATTATATATATGAACTCACCCTCGTCAGCCTTGAAGTCGGCTTTGTCGAGCACGAGAGCGTCGCCTTGATAGACATTTACTTTGGAGAATTCTATTAACATAGTGTGTATGTCTTGCTTTCTTGTTATCTTGTTTGGCGTGACCTGAAGCCTTCTTGTGTCAGTGCTTCTTCCATCCAGGATTGTGTCTCTCCGCCAGTTCTGATGCCATATCCTCTATGCGCAGCCCCTTTGACGTGAGCAGCACGATGAGGTGATAGAGCATGTCGGATCCCTCATAGATGAGTCGCTCGTTGGTGCCGTTGCAAGCTTCGATGACCAGTTCCAGAGCCTCTTCGCCCACCTTCTGCGCCATGCGGTTGAGTCCGTCCTTGAAGAGACTTGTGGTGTAAGAACCCTCAGGCATCTCCTCGTGGCGTTTTTCGATGAAGTCCTGCAGTTCGGTGAGAAACAGCAGAGCATTCTTCTCATTTTTCTCTCCCCAGCAGGTGTCAGTACCCTTGTGGCAAGTAGGTCCGTCGGGGTTGGCCTTCACGAGCAGAGTGTCTTTGTCGCAGTCCACCTTTATGTCTACAAGATGCAGGAAGTTGCCCGACGTCTCGCCCTTTGTCCACAGAGTGTTGCGGCTGCGGCTCCAGAATGTCACCTTGCCTGTCTCTATGGTTTTGTTGTAAGCCTCCTCGTTCATGTATCCGAGCATGAGCACTGTCTTGGTCTGTGCATCCTGCACGATGGCTGGCACCAGACCGTTCATCTTGTTGAAATCGATTTCCATAAATTATGCTTTATGTCGTTATATATCTTGTTTTTATATTCTTACGCTGATGCCCTCTCCACGGAGATATTCCTTAAGAGTGGGGATGGGTATCTCGCCGAAGTGAAATACCGAAGCCGCGAGAGCCGCGTCAGCCTTTCCTATGGTGAAGGCATCACGGAAATGCTCCATCCTGCCTGCTCCTCCCGATGCTATGATGGGTATTGACAACGTGTCGGCGAGTTGTGCCAGCATTTCGTTGGCATAGCCTTCCTTCACTCCGTCGTGGTCCATGGAGGTGAAGAGTATCTCGCCCGCACCCCTTTCCTGAGCTTCGTGCGCCCACTCCAGCAGTCCCAGTTCCTGGCGTTCCCTGCCTCCTTTTGTATAGCAGTGCCATCCGTCTTCATCGTGGCGTGCGTCTATGGCGCACACGCATACTTGCGAACCAAATCTGCCCGTTATCTCGTCTATGAGTTGAGGGCGGCGTATGGCGGCGGAGTTGACGCTCACCTTGTCTGCTCCAGCGCAGAGCAACCGCTCCACGTCGGCTATCTCGTTGATGCCACCGCCCACGGTGAAGGGTATGTTGATCTCTGCCGCCACGCGCGACACCATGTCGGTGAACGTCTTGCGTCCCTCAAATGATGCCGTGATGTCGAGGAAGCATAGTTCGTCGGCACCAGCCTCGCTGTAAGCCTTGCCCAGTTCTACGGGGTCGCCCGCGCTGCGCAGGTTCACAAAATTAGTGCCCTTCACTGTTTCCCCGTTCTTCACGTCAAGACATGGTATGATTCTTTTTGCCAGCATGATGGTCAGAATTTTAGTCGTCCTTCGTAATAAGCCTTGCCAAACACTACTGCCGGTATGCCTTCACGCTCCAGCATGCTGATGTCCTCATTTGAGGATATGCCACCCGAAGCGATGAGATGTATGCCAGGGTATGCCTCCATGATGCTCTTATAGAGCGCTGTGGCAGGTCCCTGCAGAGTGCCGTCCTTGCTAATGTCGGTGCAGAGTATGTTTTTCACTCCCGCATCGACATATCTTTTCAGAAATGGCAGCAGGTCTTCCGCGGAATCCTCTTTCCATCCGTTTATCGACACCTTGCCGTTTCTCGCGTCAGCACCTAGGATGATGCGGTCGGCACCATACTCCCCGAGCCACTCCATAAACAGGTCGGGCTGGCTCACGGCGATGCTGCCTATGGTGACGAGGCTCGCTCCGGCATCAAAGGCTTTTCTTATGTCATCGCCAGTCTTTATGCCACCGCCAAAATCCACTATGAGGTCGGTCTGCGCCGTTATCTCCCTGAGCACGACATCGTTGACGATATGCTTTGACTTTGCTCCGTCGAGGTCTACCACATGCAGACGCTTAAATCCCTTTGCCTCAAACTCCTTGGCCTGTGCCACAGGGTCGTCATTATAGACCTTCTTGCAGTCGTAGTCACCCTTGGTAAGGCGCACGCACTTGCCTCCTATTATATCAATGGCTGGTATCAGTTCTATCATTTCTTCGCAGTGTCAATTTCAAGAAAGTTGTGCAGTATGCGCGCTCCCACCTTGCCGCTCTTCTCCGGGTGAAACTGGCAGGCATAGAAGTTATCCTTGTGGAGCGCGGCGGAGTATGGCTGTATGTAGTCGCAGGTGGCTATGGTGTAGTCGTTGGTCGGCACATAGAAACTGTGCACATTGTAGATAAAATCCTGCTCCTGGATGCCGTCCATCAGCGGAGTCTTCAGATCATAGATGGAGTTCCATCCCATCTGCGGCACCTTGTCCTCATGGCGTTGCGGACGGAAGCGCACCACATCGGCAGGAAATATTTCCAGACAGTCGGTGTCGCCCTCCTCAGAGTGGCGGCACATGAGTTGCATGCCGATGCATATGCCGAGCACAGGTTGGCGCAGCGAGCATATCACCGAGTCAAGGTTATGGCTGCGGAGATATGCCATGGCCGTCGATGCCTCTCCCTGTCCGGGAAACAGCACGCGGTCGGCCTTTCTCAGCATCTCTGCATCGTCGGTGAGCAGAGGTTCCACACCAAGACGGCGCAGAGCATTTATCACTGAGTAGATATTTCCAGCATTGTATTTTACTATTGCGACCTGCATTCCTTTCCTTTTGTGTATGTAATGCAAAGTTACAAAAAAATAGTGTATAATATCCATTTGGTCTTTTTTTTGTACTAACTTTGCACTTGGCAATATGAAAGTACGCTCCCCGTGCATTCATTTGCAATATATTTGCAGAACATAAAAGATACATGATAGATACATCGGTTTTCCAGGGCAAGAAGGCAAAATACTATACTTTAGGTTGTAAGTTGAATTTCTCCGAGACGTCCACTTTCGGGCGCATGCTACAGGAGATGGGCGTGGTGGATGCTGCTGAGGATGAGGATGCTGACATATGTCTCATCAATACGTGTTCGGTCACAGAGGTGGCAGACGCCAAGTGCCGACAGGCCATTCACAAGATGGTGAGGCGCAACCCCGATTCGTTTGTGGTGGTGACAGGCTGCTATGCCCAACTCGAACCGGAGAAGATAGCCCACATAGACGGTGTGGGACTCGTGCTGGGCAGCAACGAGAAGGCAGACCTCGTGCAATATCTGTCGGAAGCATGGACCGAGAAACTCGAGGGACGTGCTCCCGATGCTGACAACTTCCACTCGGTGAAGACCAAGGATATAACGACCTTTGCCCCGTCATGCTCGCGAGGCAACAGGACCAGATATTTCCTCAAGGTGCAGGACGGATGCAATTATTACTGCACCTACTGCACCATACCCTATGCCCGCGGCAACTCTCGCAACCCGAGCATAGCCTCACTCGTGGAGCAGGCACGCCAGGCTGCCGCTGAGGGAGGTCGCGAGATAGTGCTCACGGGAGTCAATATAGGAGACTTCGGACGCACCACGGGCGAGACATTCCTTGACCTCGTGAAGGCTCTCGACCAAGTGGAGGGCATCGACAGATTCCGCATAAGCAGTCTGGAGCCCGACCTCATCGACGACGAGCTCATACGCTATTGCGCTGAGGAGAGCCGAGCCTTTATGCCTCATTTCCACATCCCGCTGCAGAGCGGTTCTGATGAGGTGCTTAGGCTGATGCACCGTCGCTATGACAAGGCACTCTTTGCCCACAAGATAAATCTCATAAAGCAACTGATGCCCGATGCCTTCATCGGTGTCGACGTGATGGTGGGATGCCGTGGCGAGACTCCCGAACTCTTCCAGGAGTGCTATGACTTCATAGACTCTCTCGACGTGACCCATCTGCATGTGTTCCCCTACAGTGAGCGCCCGGGCACTATGGCACTTCGCATACCTTATGTCGTCAGCGACCAGGACCGCAAACAGCGCTCCAAGGAACTCCTCGATATGTCTGACCGCAAGCAACAGGCTTTCTATGAGAAATATATCGGCGAGGAGCGCGATGTGCTGTTTGAGAAGTCGGCTCATGGTAAGGCTATGCACGGATTTACTGACAACTACATCCGTGTGGAACTCCCTGCGCGGCTTTCGTCGCCCGAGTTGGACAATCAGATACGACGCGTACGCCTCGTGGGATTCAATTATGACAAGTCCGCCCTTAAGTGCGAACTCGTGTAACATCTTTGTCCTCCATATTCATGTTTATTATGAAGAAGATTTTATTTGTGTGCCATGGCAACATATGCCGTAGTCCGATGGCAGAGTTTGTCATGAAGAAACTCGTTGCCGATGCCGGCGTTGCCGACAAGTTTGAGATAGCCTCGGCAGCAACAAGCACCGAGGAGATAGGCAACAGTGTCTATCCTCCCGCACGCCGCATGCTGGCATCCCACGGCATCAGTTGCGAGGGCAAGACCGCCCGTCAGATGACCTTGGCTGACTATGACTACTACGACCTGCTCATAGGTATGGACAACTATAACCTGCGCAATATGCAGCGCATCTGCCATGGCGACCCCGATGGCAAGATGCATCTACTGCTTGACTATACATCACGTGGAGGAGAAGTGGCAGACCCATGGTACACGGGCAATTTTGATGCCACATGGCGTGATTGCCTTGAGGGCTGCACCTGCCTGTTGAAAAGTATTAAGGTGGGTTCTATAAATTCCCACCTTAAACTTTAATTATTATTAAAACTGAGGCACTTTCCTTTGTTTTGCGAGTCTTATAGATAACTTTGCGGAAGGATTGCAAATTTTGACAATAAGTAAGACATTAAGTCAGACAATAAGTAAAAAGAATATAGCACTATGAAAAAGCAGAATTTATTTTTAGTTGCGCTGATGTCAGGCGCATTGTTGCTCGGCAGTTGCGCGAGCAAGAAGGAATTGGAAAACTGCAAGCTCGAAAATAGCGAACTGACCAGCAATTACCAGAAGACCAAGGAGGAACTTGCGGCAAGCAAGGCTCAGGCATCTGCTCTGGCAGACCAGTTGGAGCAGCAGCGCAAGTCTTACGCAGCTCTGCAGGCATCGCTCGACAAGAGTTTGACCAACGCAAGCCAGAATAACGTGAGCATCGACAAACTCGTGGACCAGATTAATGAGTCCAACCAATACATCCGCCATCTGGTGGAGGTGAAGAGCAAGAGCGACTCGCTCAACTTGCTGCTCACCAACAATCTCACCCGTTCGCTCAGCCGCGAGGAACTCAAGGAAGTAGACGTGCAGGTGCTCAAGGGTGTGGTATACATCTCTTTGGCTGACAATATGCTTTACAAGAGTGGTAGTTACGAGATCAACGACCGTGCGGCAGAGACGCTGAGCAAGATAGCCAAGATAATCAAGGACTACAGCGACTATGACGTGCTCATCGAGGGCAACACCGACAATGTGCCTGTCAACACCACAGCGGCTACGATGAAGAACATCAGAAACAACTGGGACTTGTCATGTCTGCGTGCATCGAGCGTAGTGCAGGCACTGCAAAACCAATATGGTGTAGATCCAAAGCGTCTCACTGCTGGAGGTCGTGGCGAATATAATCCTCTCACTGACAACTCCACAGACGTTGGCAAGCAGCGCAACCGTCGCACCCAGATCATCATCACTCCGAAGCTTGATCAGTTTATGGATCTCATAGACAAGGCTCCTGAGTCAGACAAATAAATTGAGG
>CAVKNF010000061.1:0-8256 GCA_963657415.1 bacterium
TTGTAGCCGTCAGCCCAGTTGTCGGTGTAGAGTTGCACTCCCGGTTCTGTGGTGTACACCTCCATGGTGCGCCCGCTCTTCGGTTCCTTGATGCGGGCAGCGAATGAGAGTTCGCCCTCCTCGTGCTTGTTGAGCACATAGCAGTGGTCATATCCTGCACCGTTCTTTATCTGCTCGTGGTCAGCGTCGATGTCCTGACCTACAGGCTTCGGTGTGCGGAAGTCGAATGGTGTGCCTGCCACCTTCAGTATTTCTCCCGTAGGGATAGAAGTCTCATCAATAGGCAGATAGTAGTCAGCATTAATCTCGCATTCCAGATCCTCTATGCCAGGAGTAGGGTTGGCGATACCTGCCAATGAGAAGAATCCGTGGTTGGTCAGGTTGATGATAGTCTTCTTGTTAGATGTTGCCAGGTAGTTGATGATGAGTTCGTTGTCCTCCGACAGAGTGTAGGTGACATGCACCTTTACCTCGCCCGTGTAACCCTCTTCGCCGTAAGGTGACACATAGGTGAGCGACAGTTCGTGGCTATTCATCTGGATAGCGTCCCACACTTTGGCGTTCCATCCAGTCTTGCCTCCATGCAGAGAGTTAGGACCGTTGTTGACAAACAGTTCATAACCCTTGCCGTTGAGTTGAAACTTACCCTTGGCAATGCGGTTGCCGTATCTTCCGATAAGAGTCGAGAGATATGGTTCCGGACTGTTGATCACGTCATTGATATTGTCATGTCCCTGGATTACGTTGGCATAGTTGCCGTCGCGGTCGGGCACCATAATGGCAACGAGAGCGCCACCATAATTTGTAATAGCAACTTCGCTGCCACTTGTATTCTTGAGGATGAACAAGTCAACCTTCTTTCCGTCTATTGTGGTCTGGAAATCTTCCTTTCTCAGACCGCAGAGGTATTCAGTTTCTTTTGTGTTTGACATAATTGCAAGTTTTTAGTTACTTCTTTATTGCAAAGTAACAGAAAAAAAACCATATCAACAAAAGAATGCATGAAAAAGTAAGGCGTTTTCCGTTAAAAACAATTAAGGTGGGCAACTGCGTGCTCACCTTAATATTATTGACTATTGTCAATTATTCAGTGCCGTAAGCAAATCTGCCACGACATAACTGCTTCCTCCGATAAATATGAAGTCCTGCTTTCCTGACTCGTCTATGGCCTTGTCGTAGGCTTCCTTCACTGACTGATAATGTGTGCCTTGTAGTCCTTCCTTGGCTGCCATTTCTGCCACTCTTTCCGCCTTTATTGCCCTATGCGTTGAGGCTTGACAATAATAATATGTGGCGTCCCGAGGCAGCAGATGCATGACGGAGTGTATGTCCTTGTCGTCCACCATACCGAAGACTATGCGCAGCGTGCACTTTTCGCCCTTTGCTTCCGCCTCGGTTCTCATTTTGTCGTATGTCTGCTTTATCTGCGGTGCCAGATATTGCCATCCAGCGAGGTTGTGGCCTGTGTCGCAGATGACGAGCGGACTTTCCGACAATGTCTGCCATCTTCCCATCAGTCCTGTCAGTTCGCAGACGTTCTCCATGCCGTCCTTGATAGCCTTGTCGTCGATATTGACAATCTTCCTCAATACCTTTATGGCATTCAGGATGGTATTCTTGTTTTTCTCCTGATACGACCCCTTGAGTTCAAAGTCGATATCGTCTGTCGTAATCCTGTTGTCCTGGGCAAATAAAATAGGTGAACATTCCTCCTCTGCCTTACGCTCAAACACCTTGCGCGTCTCTTCTGTGTATTCTCCGATCACGCAAGGCACGCCGCGCTTTATGATGCCTGCCTTCTCGCCTGCTATCAGACTCAGCGTGTTGCCCAAGAACTGTGTATGGTCAAAACTGATGTTGGTGATGACAGAGAGTAGGGGCGTGATGATGTTGGTGCAGTCGAGTCTTCCGCCGAGTCCCACTTCTATGACGGCGATGTCTACACATTGTTCCTCGAAATACTTCAGTGCCAAAGCCGTTGTGAGTTCAAAGAAACTCGGTTGCAGGGGTTCGAAGAAACTGCGTTCTTCCTCAACAAACCTGATGACCCTTTCCTCCGATATGCACTCACCGTTTACCCTTATCCTCTCGCGGAAGTCCATGAGATGGGGCGATGTGTAGAGTCCCACCTTGTAGCCGGCGCTCTGCAGTATGGCCGCTATGGTGTGCGAGCAACTGCCCTTGCCGTTGGTGCCGGCTATGTGCACCGTCTTGTATGAACGGTGCGGATGACCGAAATGCTCGTCGAGGGCATGCGTGTTATACAGACCCTCCTTATATGCACCTGCGCCTACCTTTTCAAAGGCAGGCGCAGCATTGTATAGATAATCAATTGTCTCTTGGTAATCCATTATCAGAAAAAGTTTCTAAAGCGCTCGAATATCGACTTCTTGGTGTCGCTGTCGCCCTTGAAGTTGTCGCTGTCACGGAGTGACTCCACGGCCTTGCGCTCATCCTTCGAAAGTTCCTTCGGCACATATATACTAATGTTCACGAGCAGATCGCCACGTCCCATGCCGTAGCCCTGCACTGCCGGCAGACCTTTGCCCCTCAAGCGGAGAGTCTTGCCAGGCTGTGTGCCCGGTTCGATCTTTATCTTCAGTTTGGTGTTCTCGATGGTGGGCACCTCCACGTTGCCGCCCAATGTTGCCGTTGGGAAGTCAAGCAGCAGGTTGTAAATCAGGTCCTGACCATCGCGGATGAAAGTCTTGTGAGGTTCCTCCTCGATATACACCTGGATGTTGCCTGCCACACCATTGCGTGGACCAGCGTTGCCCTGACCAGGTACGTTGACCACCATTCCGTCCTGTACTCCTGCAGGAATATTTATCTCCACGACCTCTTCGCCCTTCACGACTCCGGTGCCACCGCAAGCCTTACACTTGTCTTTGATGACCTGACCCTCGCCGTTGCAGTTAGGACATTCCGTCTGAGTCTGCATCATTCCGAGCATGGTGCGCTGGGTGCGGTATACGACACCGCTTCCGTGACAGTTGCTACAAGTCTCAGTGCCTGATCCGCTTGCGCTTCCCGTGCCGTTGCAACTGGTGCACTTCACGTCCTTTCTCACCTTAAACTTCTTCGTGACGCCAGTGTTGATCTCCTCCAGAGTGAGTTTCACCTTCAGCCTAAGGTCTGAACCTTTGTATACGCGCTGACCTCTCTGGCCACCGCCACCAAAGCCTCCGCCAAATCCGCCGAAGCCTCCGCCACCGCCGAAACCGCTGTGGCCACCGAAGATGTCGCCGAAGGCAGAGAAGATGTCATCCATAGAGAATCCTCCTCCACCGCCGAAGCCACCGCCGAAACCGCCGGCGCTCGGACCGTCAAAACCAAACTGGTCATACTGCTGACGCTTCTGCTCGTCGGAAAGGACAGCGTAAGCCTCGGCAGCCTCCTTGAATTTCTCCTCAGCCTCTTTCTTCTCCTCTTCCGACTTGTTGCCCTGACGGTCAGGGTGATATTTTATTGCTATCTTTCGGTAAGCCTTCTTTATGTCTGCTGCGCTGGCCTTTTTGTCTACGCCCAGCACTTCATAGTAATCGCGTTTTGCCATATCTTTATCCTTTCTACATTATAATAAAGAATTCACTACAACGGGGCATTACTGTCCCACTGCCACTTTGGCATGACGGATCACCTTGTCGTTAAGCGTGTAGCCGTTTTGTATGCAGTCGATAACCTTTCCTTTCTTGTCGTCGCCCATGCCAGGCACCATAGCCACTGCCTCGTGGTAGTCGGTGTTGAAGTCCACGTTGTCCGTATCCATCTTCTTCACTCCCACGCCCTCCAGGGTCTTGGTGAGTTTCTTGGCGATGAGTTCCCAACCTTCCTCCAGAGCCTTGATGTCGTCGGTCTTGGAGGCGTTGTCCATGGCGCGCTCCATGTCGTCGAGCACAGGCAGGATGGCTTTGATGACATTCTGTCCTCCATTGAGTATCAGTTCGGTCTTCTCTGCCACGGTGCGCTTGCGGTAGTTTTCAAATTCCGCAGCCTTGTAGAGCAGTTGCTTCTTCAGGTCTTCCACCTCGGCAAGCGCTGTCTCCAGCGGATCCTTCTCCTCGGTTTCTTCCTTAGTCTCTTCAGCGTTCTGCTCCGTTGTATTCTCTTCAGCGGAAGTCTCGGCCTCGTTTACCTTAGCCTGCTCTTCCTCGTTGGTGTTGATTTCTTCTTTCTTCATCTTTTAATGTTTGTTTCCACTCATCTCTTAGCAATAAATATGCCAAAAGCGGAATTACACATACATTTTCTCCTTCAACTCCTTTATCTGCTCGTCGTAGATATAGTCGTCATAGTCCATGAGTTTGTCGATGGTGCCGCTTGGCGTGAGTTCGATGATGCGGTCAGCCACTGTCTGGATAAACTCGTGGTCATGTGATGCGAAGAGCACATTGCCCTTAAATTGCACCAGGTTGTTGTTGAAAGCCTGGATAGACTCGAGGTCGAGGTGGTTGGTAGGAGTGTCGAGGATGAGGCAGTTGGCATTCTGCAACTGCATGCGCGCTATCATACAGCGCATTTTCTCGCCTCCCGAGAGCACGTTGACCTTCTTCTCCACCTCTTCCTGCTTGAAGAGCATGCGTCCGAGGTAGCCCTTCATAGCCACCTCATTGCCCGGTCCCCACTGGCTGAGCCAGTCCACGAGGTTGAGGTCGGAGTTGAAGAACTCGGTGTTGTCCAATGGCAGATAAGCCGTAGTGATGGTGACGCCCCACTTGTATGTGCCGGCATCAGCCTCGCGGTTGCCATTGATGATCTCGAAGAGGGCAGTCATCGCCTTCGGGTTATGCGACAGGAAGACGGTCTTCTGACCTTTTTCTATATTAAAGGACACATTGTCAAACAATACTGTGCCGTCGGCATCCGTAGCCTTCAGTCCCTCTACCTCCAGTATCTGGTTGCCCGGTTCGCGCTCCATGGAGAAGATGATGCCAGGATATTTACGTGTAGAAGGTTGGATTTCCTCGACTGTGAGTTTCTCCAGCATCTTCTTTCTTGATGTTGTCTGCTTGGATTTTGCCACGTTGGCAGAGAATCTACGGATGAATTCTTCCAACTCCTTGCGCTTCTCCTCAGCCTTTGCCTTCTGGTTTTGAGCCTGACGCAGAGCCAACTGACTTGACTCATACCAGAATGAATAGTTGCCAGCGAAGACTGTCACCTTGCCGAAGTCGATGTCGACAGTCTGTGTAGACACGGCGTCAAGGAAGTGACGGTCGTGGCTCACCACGAGTACTGTCTGCTCCAAGTTGCTCAGGTATTCCTCCAGCCACTGCACTGTGTCGAGGTCCAAGTCATTGGTAGGCTCGTCGAGGAGTAGATTGTCGGGATGTCCGAAGAGTGCCTTTGCAAGCATAACGCGCACCTTCTCAGTATTCGACAGTTCGCTCATCTGCTTCTGGTGCAGTGGTTCGTCGATGCCAAGGTTTTGCAGCAGTTGGGCAGCGTCGCTCTCTGCCATCCATCCGTCCATCTCGGCAAACTTCAACTCCAGTTCGGCAGCCAGTGTGCCGTCCTCTTCTGTCATCTCAGGTTTAGAGTAGAGAGCCTCTCTCTCCTTCATGTTCTGCCAAAGTGGCTGGTGACCCATGAGCACGGTGTCCATCACCGAGAACTCGTCATATTTGAAGTGGTCCTGCTCCAGGATAGACATACGCTCGCCGGGAGCCATTTCTATAGTACCCTTGTTGGGCTCAAGTTCGCCGCTGATGGCTCTGAGCAGCGTAGACTTACCTGCTCCGTTGGCACCGATGATGCCGTAGATGTTGCCGTTGGTAAACTTTATGTTGACGTCTTTGTAGAGAATGCGTTTGCCAAACTGAATGGCAAGATTTGTAACTGTAATCATGTGTAAACAAAATATTTGTCTGCAAAATTACTGAAAAAAAGCAAGAATAAAGCCCCGCTCGCTTAATTTTGTGTAACTTTGCATGCGAAAAATTGACATCAGATATGCGTTACAATCCCAGACTTCATGAATATGACCATTATAATGTAAAGGGCGAGGACACTCTCCTCAACTGGCTTCTCAATAATCTCCATCAGAGCCGCACCAAGGTGAAGGCCACTTTGTCGGGCCGTGGCATCAAGGTGAATGACGTCGTGGTGACTCGCTTTGACCACCCCCTGCACAATGGCGACAAGATAGCCATAAGCCGTTCCAAGGTAAACGACACTTTCAAGAGCCGCTATGTGAAGATAGTATATGAAGACCAGTGGATTGTCGTGATAGAAAAGAATATCGGCATCCTCTCGATGGCTGCCGGACATTCGTCGCTCAATGTGAAGAGTGTGCTCGACGACTATTTCCACAAGACACGCCAGAGTTGCCGAGCTCATGTGGTGCACCGTCTCGACCGCGACACCTCTGGACTCATGATCTATGCCAAGGACATCGAGACTGAGCAAATTCTTGAGCACAATTGGCACGACATCGTCTACGACCGCCGCTATGTGGCAGTGGTAAGTGGAGAGATGGAGGAAGATCAGGGCACGGTCTCCAGTTGGCTTAAGGACAATAGGGCTTACGTCACTTATTCCAGTCCTGTAGATAATGGCGGCAAACATGCTGTCACTCATTACTTTACTCTGAAGCGCACTACGGACCATTCTCTTGTGGAATTCAAACTCGAGACTGGCCGCAAGAACCAGATTCGTGTGCACTCTGCCGACTTGGGGCATCCCGTATGCGGCGACGTGAAATACGGCAATGGCAACGACCCTCTGCATCGTCTCTGCCTGCATGCCATCTGCCTCTGCTTCTATCATCCTGTGACTGGCAAGCCCATGGAGTTTGAGACTCCCATCCCCACAGCCTTTCAGCAGTTGTTCAAATAATAGTAAATCATCGTTCGGCTACTTGCTTGCGATGATACGGCGAGGGCGCCGTACCTCCTAAGGAAATGCTATCCATAGGAGATACGGCGCCCTCGCTGTACCCATTCAAGCAATGCTATCCATAGGAGGTACAGCGCCCTCGCTGTACCCTCGCTACTATAAAAAAAACTGCAAGCAGTCGCATATAATCTTGTAATCAAGCAGTTGCCCCGTTGTGAAAACTTCGCTGCGCGGATTGTGCGGCATATGTCAAAGACTTGTGTGACGAATGCCAAAGACTTGTGCGACAAATGCCGCAAACTTGTGCGGCATATGTCAAAACATCGTTATTCGTGATTTCTTACACCTTTGCTATAAAGTCTTGCCATCATAGCACCACTGATGTTGTGCCACACACTGAAAATGGCACCGGGGATTGTTGCCATCGGATAAGCGGCGAAATGCAGAGTGGCGAGCGAACAAGCCAAGCCAGAGTTTTGCATGCCCACCTCGATGCTGATGGCCACACATTTCTTATATTCCATGTGAAGCAGTTTGCTGACGCAGAAACCGAGGAGCAAACCGCAGATGTTGTGAAGTATCACCACGATGACTACCAATAGGCCACTGCTTAGGAGCCGTTCTGCGGAATGGGAGACCACGGTGCCGGCGATGAGGGCAATGGCGACGGAAGAGAAACCAGGCAAATAACCTACTGCCTTCTCAGTGAACTTCGGACAATATTTCTGCACTACGAAACCTATGATGATGGGGAGTATGACCACCTGCACGATGGAGAGAAACATGCTGAGCGCATTGACATGCACGTAGGTGCCCGCTATCATCCATGTGAGCAGAGGGGTGAGCACAGGCGCAAGAATCGTTGAGGCTGACGTCACTCCCACAGATAGCGCCAGGTCGCCTTTGGCAAGGTAGGTCATGACATTGGAAGCCGTGCCGCCAGGACAGCAGCCCACCAGTATGACGCCAATAGCCAGTTCGGGCGGCAGCTGGAACACTTTTGCCAAAAGCCAAGCAAGTCCAGGCATGACTAAAAACTGTGCCAGACAACCGACGATGACGTCTTTAGGTCGGCTGAACACGATTTTGAAGTCATGAGGATTGAGTGTCAGTCCCATACCAAACATCACCAGTCCGAGCAACGGATTTATGCACATGGTGTCTATCCACCTGAAACTTCCAGGCAGCAGCAGTGCCACGACTGCCACCAGCAAGACAATCACTCCCACATAGCGGGAGATAAAATTACAAATATCTTTCATTTTATTCTTTCACCTTGTAGTTATATAGCGTATAACTGCATACAACATAGTTATTCTTGTCGCTTTGTTATTGATGATAAGAATTCATCCAACCCGACGATATCTATTCCAGGGAATTCCTTCCATTTTAAGATATCATAATGATGATCTTCGGTTA
>CAVKNF010000061.1:8489-13320 GCA_963657415.1 bacterium
CTATCCCATATCCTGCGATATGGACTTCTTGATGGTATGCTTTGTATGAGGCAATTAGTATCCAGTACTATTCTTTGCATTCTTATTCCGCTCTCATCATTGCGTGCAAATCCTTATGGCGTAATTCTTTTAATTTCTCTTGGTCTAATACGCCAGAATCCCAAAGGGAATCCAAGCATTCATCCGCTTTCGCACGAAAATACTTTGATAAGACATCTTTCACCTCTTCAAGTCTTGACTCAGAACCATCAAAGGCGAACATCTTCAACAAATGTTGTTGTACTGGATTAAATATAGTAGTCTGTTCCATTATGTTTCTCCTCATCAATTGCTTGTATCCTTTGCGCTCGTTTACTCTTTCTATGTCACAAAGTTACAATACTTTTTTGATTAAACAGAACTAAATGTCTTAAAATCTGTAATTCTTTTGTATTGGGCATTTGCACTTCTGTCATTTTGCGGTGCTGACAGAGGAATAGCCTACGAGACGGTCGGTGCGGTCGGAGGGGGCTCGGTAATAGATGAGGGCCTGATAGGTGTTTTCGGTTTCAAAGAAGTTGCCTTCGCTGGTGAGGCTATGCAGTTGACCGTCATCGGTGACCACCATATATTTATAAGAATAATAGCCTTGCTTCAGCATCACGGTCTTTTCGTAGACGTTCTTCTCTGCATTCCATTCCATTTCATATTGTGGTGTGAAACTGCCGTTGGTCCATGCGCCGCTCAGATAGACATTGCCTGATTGCAGGGGCGCATGCAGTTCGAAATGGGTTATGATGTAGTCGCAGGTGACGTCGCTGTCGTCATAGTCGGAGTTGCGGATGAGGAAACTGCCGTTGGCATCCACGTCGTAGGTGTAGTTGAGTATCGGCATGTCGGGAAACACGTAGGCGTGCCATTGCGAATGCTCCTTGTCCCATCCCACGTCGGCAAGTCCCATGGTGATGTGGGATGGGTCGAGGGTCTCAAATTTATGATACTCCGTTCCTGCAAGGAAGATGAGGTCGCGGCAGTGCTCCCAACGTAAGCCGTCGTGCATCTTGTATTGCACCCTTGGGTTGTGCACAGCCGTCTCCCAACTCTGGTTTTGCATCACGACGGTGTGCAGTTGTGTGTCGGGCGAGGTGACATTGATCTGCCCGTAGTTTACCTGCATAGCCAACTGCTGATATTGGCTGTTGTTGCCAAGGTCGGTGTTGGTAGTCGGTGCTATCTGCACACGCATGGCATCCTCGTTAATCATGAAGCAAGCCACGAGCACCTCCTCGCCTTCGTTGTCGTCGATGACCGTCAATCGGTAGTTGCCCGACATGGTGAGCCGGCACTTGTCGTTGGGAATCTGCAGCGAGTAGTGCGTGTAGAGTTGATAAGTCTGTTCGGACTCCGCGTAGTCGTCGATGGTGTTGTCGGCATACATGCCACTGATATAGTCAGACGTGAAGAGACTCTCCGAGGGAGTCCAGTCAGCCTCGCAATGCTGTAGGCGATAGGTGTAGCGGTGATATTCGTGCGAGAGTTCGTCGAAGGATATGTTTATCGGTTCGCCGTCGAGAGTGGTGACGGGCATACCCTGCCAATTGCTCCCTGCCATCACCTGCAGTGAGGCGATGTTGTCGTTGAGAATCTGGTTGCGTTGCGCCATGGCGGTCAACGGCAACAGGAGGAGTATGGTCAGAAAACCTTTCATACGTTTTTAGAAGTCTACGGTAACCTTTGCGTTGAGCATTCTGCCCGTGAGATAGTTTGGCACGGCATACTGGTGATTGGTTACATCTGTTATCCAGTAATAGGAATTCACGTTGCTGATGCCAAGCAGGTTGAGACAGTCCACCCCGAGCCATACATTCTTCACTGTCTTGCGCTTGCCCTCATTGTTTACCAGACGGTAACTCATGCCGATGTCAGCACGGCGGTAGGCGGGAGCACGGTAAGTGTTTTTCTCCAGTTCCTTGTGAGGAGCCGAGAATGGCAGACCGTCGGCATAAGCCAGTTTCAGCGACATCTTCCATTTGTCCGTACCAGGGAAGTAGTCGGTGAAGTAAAGGTTGATGCCGTAACGCTGGTCGGTAGGCAGTGGAGTGGAGGTGCCATTGAGATTCATCTTGGTGCTCATGATGGAGAAGGTGAGCCAAGAGTCGGTGCCAGGCACAAACTCGCCGAAGAGTTTGAGGTCAATACCAGCAGCGTGACCTGAGCACATGTTGTCACCATAGTAGACCACCTTCACATTGTTGACGCTATAAGGCACGAGGTTGCCCAAGGCCTTGTAGTAAGCCTCGGCGGTGAACTTCAACGGTCGCTTGCCCATATTAAACCTGTAATCAAATGCCGCAATGAAATGTATCGACCTCTGCGCCTTTGCCTTCTCATTGAGGCGGGCGTAGGTGATGCCGTTGACGGTGGTCGTGTCACGCAGTTCCTTATAGAAAGGAGCCTGATAGTAGAGACCCGTGGCAAAGCGCCATGTGATGTTGGTGTTGCCTGCGGGTATGATGGCAAGCGAGGCGCGTGGCGAGAGTATTGTCTCCTTGTTGAATGACCAGTGCGAGAGGCGCACGCCATAGTTGAGAGTGAATCGTGTGCCGTCCTCCTTGCCAAATCGCCAGCTGTCCTGGATGTAACTCTCTATGCGGTCGGCATTGAGAGTGTTTGTTGCCCTCATGGTGTAGACCATCTGCAGGTCATTGCCCGTGTGAGGTATGTTGTATCCGGCAGAGTCGCGCATCTCATACTCCGCGCTATTCTCTGTGATGTGCTCGTGCTTATAGGTGAGTCCAAACTCGATGTTATGACTCGTGGTTTTGTGCTTGAGAGTGAGTTTGAGGCTCTTTACGTTTGCGTCGAGATAGTTGCGCGCGTGCTGGAAGTAAGTTCCCACGCCAAGGTTCTCGGAAGTCTCGGTCTGCGTGAGCCAGTATTGTCCCTGTATGTCATATTTCTCCTGTTCTGAGGTCTTGAAGGATGAAGCCTGCAGCGTCACCGAAGATTTGTCGGAAAGATGGCGCGTGATGCCTATGGAGCCGAAGTAAGTGCGGAAGAGGTCTTTCTCCTGACCGTCGAAATAAACTTTGAAGCCCATCACATTGTCCATCGTACCGAAAGATGTCTCGCGGTCAGAAGGCACAAACTTGTAATGGTTTACATTGATATTGCCGATGATGTCCACCTGCCAACGCTTCGAAGGTTTCCATGAGAGGTAGGTCTGATAGTCGAGTTGCGAGGGACGGTATTCTCCTTTTGTCTCCAAAGAACCGAGCAGATAACTATTTGTCTTGTAGCGTATGCCGTTGAGCCAAGAGAACTTCTTTCCAGCAAGTCCGAGATATGCCGACGAAGACAAGAGCGATGCCTGAATCTTCGCCTCGGTTTTCGTCGGGCGCTTGTATGTGATGTCGAGAGCAGAGGACATCTTGTCGCCATACTTTGACTCGAAACCGCCAGTAGAGAACGCTATCTTCTCCACCATGTCGGGATTGATGATGGAGAGACCCTCCTGCTGACCCGACCTCACGAGGAAGGGGCGAAAGAGTTCGGTGCCATTGAGATACACCGAGTTCTCGTCGAAGGCTCCGCCACGGACATTATATTGCGAAGACATCTCATTGTGTGTCGACACACCAGCCTGACTCTGTATGAGTTCCTCCACGGCATTGCCCGACACCGACGGAAGTTTGTCCAGTTGCTCCTTCTTTATCTCCTCCGTCTGACCCGTCTGTCTCTTCATCTCCACTACCGTCACCTCAGCGAGAGTGTTGTCTTCGGCGAGCGTGATGAGCAGTTTCTGCTTGCCTCGCGGATTTCTGAGCAGGCGCGTCTTGGCGCGATAGCCTATCATGGAAAAGCGTATCGACACAGAGTCTGCGGAAGCCAACTGCAGGGAGAACTCGCCCTTGAGGTTGGTCATCGTCATCTTGCCCTGCGAGGTGCAACTCACTGTGCAAAACTCGATGGCATTCTGACTCTCGTCGGTGACGCGACCTTCGAGGGTGAACGACTGTCCATGCAAGTGTATGGACAGCAGACATATTATCGTCGTGAGAATGATTTTTCTTGCCATATCGACTTATATAACGCATCAAACATTATTATATTGCATAACCCACGGCGATAAATTGCAAAACTATTTTATGCGAAGAAATCAGGGCTTATGGTCAGATATATGTTAAATAGGTGTTGGGGATGTTACGTTTCTTGCATAAAAACATTAACTTTGCAATATGAATAAAGAGAATTTGAGAATTGTCTTTATGGGTACTCCCGAGTTTGCCGTAACCAGTCTGCAGACACTTGTCGAGCGTGGTTACAACGTGGTGGCTGCGGTGACCCAACCTGACAAACCCGTGGGTCGTCATGCAGTGCTGACGGCTTCTCCCGTGAAGAAATATGCTTTGGAACAGGGCATTCCCGTGCTCCAGCCCGTGAAGATGAAGGATTCGGCCTTCCTGGAAGAGTTGGCACAGTATAAAGCCGACCTGCAGGTGGTGGTGGCATTCCGCATGCTTCCCGAGCAAGTGTGGGCAATGCCCAAGTATGGCACATTCAATGTGCACGCCTCGCTTCTGCCACAATATCGCGGTGCAGCGCCTATCAACTGGGCCATCATCAATGGCGAGACGGAGACTGGCGTGACCACATTCTTCCTTGACCATCAGATAGATACCGGGCGCATCATCATGCAGCGTCATTATCCTATTGCCGACGATGCCAATGTGGAGAATGTCTATGACGGACTCATGCATCTTGGCGCAGACGTGGCGGTGGAGACAATAGACAAGTTGATAGCCACCGACGGCAACATAGAGTCCATGCCTCAGAGCAATGAGGAGGGACT
>CAVKNF010000062.1:0-13198 GCA_963657415.1 bacterium
AAGATGGGCATCGTGGGCAACAACGGTACGGGAAAGTCTACCTTCATAAAGATGCTCCTCGGACTGGTGCCACCCGACTCAGGACGCTTTGACATCGGTGAAACCGTGAAGTTTGGCTATTTCTCGCAGGAAGGTCTGCAGTTTGACGAAAACCAAAAGGTGATAGATGTCATAACCGATATTGCAGACTACATAGACTTCGGCGGAGGCAAGAAACTCAGCGCGTCGCAGTTTCTGCAGTATTTCCTCTTCACCCCCGAGCAGCAGCACAACTATGTCTACAAACTCTCGGGAGGCGAGCGCCGCAAACTCTATCTCTGCACCGTCCTGATGCGCAACCCCAACTTCCTCATCCTCGACGAACCTACCAACGACCTCGACATACAGACCCTGCAGGTGCTGGAGGAATATCTCCAGGACTTTGCAGGATGCGTCATCGTGGTGAGCCACGACCGCTATTTCATGGACAAGGTGGTGGACCATCTGTTGGTCTTTAGCGGCGAGGGCGTGATACGCGATTTCCCCGGCAACTACACGCAATATCGCGAGGTGGCAGCCATGGAGTCAAAGGAGACGATGGCCGCGAAGGCAAGCCAGAAGCAAGCGGAGACTCCCACAAAGAAAGACTATCACAACGACAACCGCCGCCGACTCTCTTACAAGGAGAAGATGGAATACCAACAGTTGGAAAAGGACATAGAGCAACTCGAGACTGAGAAGAAGCAGATAGAGGAAGCCCTCTGCAGCGGCACTCTCAGCGTGGACGAACTCACCGAGAAGAGCATCCGTCTGCCCAAACTCGAGGAAGAACTCGACGAGAAATCCATGCGCTGGCTCGAACTTAGCGAGTTCGCATAGGGGAGTACGGCGAGGGCGCCGTACCTCCTACGGTCGCCATCCTCTTAAATGAGGTGAAAAAAAACTGGGATGCCAATCATTTCAGTTTTTTTTATTACCTTTGCAATTCAAAGGGATAACTATCTCGTATAAGCGTGTTTTTTTTAGAACACGCCGATAATACAAATATAGAATGAAATAAAATATTCGTTTTCATATGGGTAAAAAATTTGCCGAGTATAAGGGACTTGACCTTACTCGGGTAAACAATGACGTTTTAGAAGATTGGAAAAAGAATGACGTGTTTCACAAAAGCATGACAGAGAAGGAAGGATTTCCTCCATTTGTCTTTTATGAAGGACCTCCGTCGGCTAATGGACATCCTGGCATTCATCATGTTATGGGTCGTACGATAAAGGATACCATTAACCGCTATAAGACTATGAAGGGCTTCCATGTTGACCGCAAGGCAGGGTGGGATACTCACGGTCTGCCCGTGGAGTTGTCGGTGGAAAAGTCGCTCGGAATCACCAAGGAAGACATAGGCAAGAAGATTTCGGTCGACGAATATAACGACGCCTGTCGCAAGAATGTGATGATGTATACCGACGAGTGGTCTGACCTTACACAGAAGATGGGCTACTTCGTTGACCTGGAGCATCCTTACATCACTTACGACATAAAGTATATCGAGACCCTTTGGTGGCTTCTCAAGCAACTCTACAACAAGGGATTGCTCTATAAGGGCTACACCATCCAGCCATATTCACCTGCTGCAGGTACAGGACTTTCTTCTCATGAGTTGAATCAGCCAGGTTGCTATCGCGACGTAAAGGATACCACCGTGACGGCACAGTTCCGTGCAAAGGAAATTCCTGATGGTCTGAAGAATGACGATAACCTGCCTGTCTATATCCTCGCATGGACCACAACACCTTGGACATTGCCAAGCAACACAGCATTGTGTGTAGGTCCGAAGATTGACTATGTGGCTCTCAAAGGTGAGAATCCTTATTCTGGAGAGAAGGCTATCTACGTCATCGCAGAGGCATTGATGTCGTCTTACTTCAAGGAGGAAGAGGACAAGAAGATAGAAATCCTTTGGCGCGGTAAGGGTACTGATCTTGAGGGTATTCACTATGAGCAGTTGATGCCTTGGATACGTCCTTGCGACTTCATCGACGACAAGGTCATAGACCGCTCGGCAGATGCCTTCCGCGTAATCCTCGGCGACTACGTGTCAACAGAGGACGGTACGGGTATTGTGCACATCGCTCCTACCTTTGGTGCCGACGACGCCAAGGTGGCAAAGGATGCAGGCATACCGAGCCTCTTCGTAGTAGACAAGGCTGGCGACACACGTCCGATGGTAGACTTTCAGGGTAAGTACTTCGTCAAGGAGGACATGAATCCCGATTTCCTTGCCACTTGCGTCAATGAGAGCTACTGGAAGCACAGTGGCGACTACGTGAAGAATGCCTACGACCCTAAATATAATGAGGGCGGCGTCTACGACGAGAAGAAGGCAAGCAAGGATATGGACCTCAATGTGGTCATCTGTCTTGAGATGAAAGAGGAGGGCACAGCATTCAAGATAGAAAAGCATGTGCACAACTATCCTCACTGTTGGCGTACGGACAAACCGGTGCTCTACTATCCTCTCGACTCTTGGTTTATCAAGTCTACAGCCAAGAAGGAGCGCATGTATGAACTCAACAAGACCATCAAGTGGAAACCAGAGGCTACGGGTACAGGACGCTTCGGCAAATGGCTCGAAAACCTCAACGACTGGAATCTCTCTCGCTCACGCTATTGGGGCACTCCGCTTCCTATCTGGCGCAACCGCGACACCAAGGAGGAGATTTGCATAGGTTCGTTGGAGGAACTCTACAATGAGATAGAAAAGTCTGTCAAGGCTGGCGTAATGGAGTCAAATCCATTGAAGGACAAAGGTTTCATTCCTGGCGATATGTCGCAGGAGAACTATGACCGCATTGATATCCACCGTCCTTATGTAGACTACATAAAACTCGTGAGCGACAAGGGCAACGTGCTCACTCGCGAGACCGACCTCATCGACGTGTGGTTTGACTCGGGTGCCATGCCTTACGCTCAGATACACTATCCTTTTGAAAATAAGGAGGCTCTCGACTCAGGCAAGGTGTTCCCTGCAGACTTCATCGCCGAGGGAGTAGACCAGACTCGCGGATGGTTCTTCACCCTGCATGCCATCGCCACGATGGTGTTTGACTCTGTAGCATTCAAGTCGGTTATCTCCAACGGACTCGTGCTCGACAAGAACGGCATCAAGATGTCAAAGCGACTTGGCAACGTCATCAATCCTTTCGACTGCATAAAGCAGTTTGGAGCAGATGCCGTGAGATGGTATATGGTGACCAACTCCTCACCTTGGGACAACCTCTCCTTTGACCCTGAGGGTGTGAAGGAGGTGACATCTTCATTCTTCATCAAACTCTATCAGGCTTATTCCTTCTTCACGCTTTACGCTAATGTAGACGGATTTACCTACGAAGAGGAAGACGTGCCTTTCGCAGAGCGTTGCGACTTCGACCGCTGGTTGCTTAGCGAACTCAACTCCCTGGTGAAGCAGGTGGACGCTTATCTCGATGACCTCGACCCGACACCAGCAGGACGACTGATACAAAACTTTGTCATCGACAAACTCTCCAACTGGTACATACGTCTCAACAAGAAACGTTTCTGGGGTGGCGAGATGACTAAGGACAAACTCTCTGCTTATCAGACTCTCTACACTTGCATCGAGACCATCTCGCGCCTCATTGCTCCGGTGGCTCCGTTCTATGCCGACGAACTCTTCCTCGACTTGAATAAGGTGACGGGCAAGGACTCTCACGAGAGTGTGCACCTCGCAGACTTCCCTGCTGTCAACGAGGCTCTCATCGACAAGGAACTCGAGGAGAGCATGGAACTGGCTATGCAGGTGACATCTATGACCCTCTCGCTGAGAAAGAAGGTGAAGATACCTGTTATCCAGGCTCTGCAGACTATCGCCATTCCTGCTATCGACCCTGTTCTGCGTGCACGTCTCCAGCGTATGGCTGACGTAATCCTCTCAGAGACTAACGTGAAGGAACTCAACTTCATCGAGAGCGGTGCAGGCATCCTCGTGAAGAAGGTGAAGTGCAACTTCCGCACCATGGGTAAGAAGTTTGGCAAGATGATGAAGAGCGTATCCACTGCCGTTGCTGGCATGACTCAGGAGCAGATTGCTGCGCTCGAAGCCAACGGACAGCTCGCTTTGACTGCCGAGGGTCAGGAGGTGCAGATAGAACTCTCTGACGTAGAGATATTCTCAGAGGACATCGAGGGATGGACCGTGACCAACGAGGGATCCATGACTGTGGCTCTCGACATCACCATCACCGACGACCTGAAGGTGGAGGGCGACGCACGCCGCATCGTGAAGCAGATACAGACACTCCGCAAGTCAAGCGGATTTGACATCACCGACCGCATCTCAGTCGTGTTGTCTGAGTCTGACGAGACAAAGAAGGTTATCGACCGCTTCGGCGACCACATCGCCACACAGGTGCTTGCCAACAGCATAACGCTTGGCACTGTGACCGACGGCGTGGATGTCGATTTCGAAACATTCAAACTCTCTCTGAAAATTGAAAAGGCATAAGCACACGGGCTATTGGTCTTTAGCCCTCATCATATTGCTGCTCGTCATTGACCAGATCATAAAAATCTCGGTCAAGACGAGCATGCATCTTGGTGAAAGCATCCACATTACCGACTGGTTTTATATTAGTTTTATAGAGAATAACGGCATGGCTTACGGCATGTCGTTTATCTATAAACCCTTGCTCACGCTTTTCCGTCTGGTTGCCATCTCCGCCATAGGATACTATATATATAAGGTGGTGCGCCGTGAGCATCGTCTGGGATATGTCTTCTGCCTGTCGCTCATCTGCGCAGGTGCTGCGGGCAACATCTTCGACTGCCTCTTCTATGGTCAGATATTCACTGTGTCGACCCCGTTTAATATCTCGGAATTTGTATCCTTCGGTCAGGGTTATGCTCCTGTGCTTCAAGGAAAAGTCGTGGATATGTTCTACTTCCCCTTGATAGTCACCACATGGCCCGACTGGGTGCCGATGTGGGGTGGGGAGCGCTTCATATTCTTCTCTCCAGTATTCAATTTTGCCGATGCCTGCATCTCCGTAGGCGTGGTGCTCCTGTTGCTTTTCTTTAGAAAGGACATCGAGCATGCTGGCAACGTATTCCTTGAAGGTACTCGCTTTGAAAAGAAAGGTGAAACTCACGATAACGACAAACAAAGTAGTGATACGGAGTAGTAGACATATTGTTATAATGTTGTGCCTCGCCCTGGCGTTTCTTTCGTCCATGCAGTCGTGCAAGGATGAGAAGACGAAGATTATGTCGCAGGGTCAACTCGAGGATGTGCTCTTCGATTATCACCTGGCAGATGCTATGGCGCATACAAAGGGCGTTCCTTCTGAGGAATATGGCGCCTATCTTGATGCCGTACTCGAGAAGCATGGCGTCACGCGTGCAGAGTTTGACTCCACCATGGTATACTACATGAAGCACACCCCCAAGATGCTTGACATCTACAAGCACCTTTCTGACCGCATGTCAAATGAGGCGCGCCTGCAGGGTGTCGACAGCAACAATCTCTTCGGTGACGATGTCATGACTGGCGACACCGCCAACATATGGAATCGTGAGCGTGCCTATGTCTTTTCCGACAAGGGCAACGACAGTTATGTGAAGTTTCATCTTGCTGCCGACAGCACCTATCGCAAGGGCGACCGCTTCCAGTTGTCATTCAATTCTGACTTTATCTATCAGGACGGCATGCGCAACGGTTTTGCTGTCATGAGTGTGCGACTTGCCAACGACAGCGTCGTCACGCGCACCTCGTCGATGTCGTCCACATCGCAGTATAAACTTGAGGTCAGCGACGACAAGTGTATCGGCGTAAAGGATATACGTGGATTTATCATGCTTCGCCAAAGCAACACCAAGACCGACCGCAACAATTCCACGCTGCGCATGATGATTGTCACCGACATACGACTCATCCGCATGCATATGTCTGAGTCGGAGAAGGCGATGAAAGACTCCATACAATCAGTTAACGACAACAAAATTATAAGTAATGAAAATCAAAACAATCCTTCTTTGCGCCCTGTCTCTGACACTGTGCGCAGGGAAAACCTTCGCTTGCACCAACTTCATAGTAGGTAGCAAGGCAAGTGCCGACGGTTCGGTGATGTGCTCCTATAGCGCTGACTCCTATGGCGCTTTCATGAAGATGGCGCACTATCCCGCAGCCAAGCACGCTGCAGGCGAGATGCGCAAGATTTACGAGTGGGACACCAATAAGTATCTTGGCGAAATTCCCGAAGCACCGGAAACCTATAATGTGCTCGGCAATATAAACGAATATCAGGTTGCCATCGCCGAGACTACCTTCGGCGGTCGCGAAGAGATGGCTGACTCTACAGGTCTCATCGACTACGGTTCGCTCATCTATATCGCCCTGCAGCGCTCCAAGACAGCCCGCGAGGCTATCAAGACCATGACTTCTCTCGTGGAGAAATACGGTTATTGCTCTGAGGGCGAGACCTTCACCATCTGCGACACCAAGGAAGCGTGGATAATGGAGATGATGGGTCAGGGTGCCGGTTCCAAGAAGGTGGTATGGGTGGCTCTGCGCATTCCTGATGATGCCATCTGCGCACATGCCAACCAGAGTCGCATCCGCACCTTCAATCAGAAGGACAAGGAGAATGTGATGTTCTCAAAGGATTGTATCAAGTACGCCCGCAAGATGGGATGGTTTAGTGGCAAGGATGCAGACTTCAGTTTCCGTGATGCCTATGCTGCTCCCGACTTCTCAGGTCGTCGCTTCTGCGAGGCTCGTGTGTGGTCGCTCTTCAATCACTATCAGGACATGACCGACTATGTGGACTATGCCGCAGGCAAGAAACCTCTCTCTGAGTGCAAGGAGATGCCTCTGTGGATTGTTCCTAACAAGAAGGTGAGCGTGCAGGATGTGGAGAATCTCATGCGCGACCATTATGAGAACACTCCTTTCGCCCTCGATGCTGATATGGGCGAAGGCTTGTTTGAGATGCCTTACCGTCCGACGCCATTGACATTCAAGGTTGACGGCAAGTCATATTTCAACGAGCGTCCTGTGTCTACCCAGCAGAGCGCCTTCACCTTTGTGGCTCAGTTGCGCTCATGGTTGCCACGTCAGATAGGCGGTATCATTTGGTTTGGCAATGATGATGCCAACATGGTGCCTTTCATTCCTGTATACTGTGGCAACAGCGAACCGCCAGCATGCTTCAATGACCCTAAGGCTGACGATGTGACATTCTCTATGAACAGCGCCTTCTGGGTGTGCAACTGGGTGAGCAATATGATCTATCCTCGTTATGCTCAGATGTTCCCTACACTCAAGACCGAGCGCATGCGTTTCGACAGCCTTTATCATGCCAATCAGGGCGTAAAGGAGGCTGAGGCTATGGCACTCTATAACAACAGTCCCGAGAAGGCCGTGGCATATCTCACCAATTATAGCAACTCGCTCGGCGAGGAGTTTTTGAGCAGTTGGCAGCAGTTGGCTTACCGCCTCATCGTGAAGTTTAATGATATGGCAGAGAAGCCCGAGGCTGACGGCAAGTTCCTCCGCACCAAGAATGGTCTTGGAGCCACTGTGAAGCGTCCTGGCTATCCTGCACGTGCTGCCAAGCGATTGGTAGAGAGCACAGGCGACAAGTTGCTCGTGCCTGCGAACTAAGGTAGGAATTTATAGAACCCACCTTAATTCTTGACGTATGGATTTCAATAATTACAGACAGAATAGTCTGTCGCGCGACGAGATGCTCCATTCCATCGACAAGGCCTTGCGGCAGTTGAATGACAAGGAGATCGAAGCCGTCTATTATGACCTTCTGACTAAGGATTACATAAAAGACTAAAATAAAGTGATTCATATTTGTGCGCTACCTTGACATAGTCATGGTGGCGCACAATGTATTTCAGCCCCTGCAGTTTCAGACTCGGGATGCATTCCTTGTGCTTGACAATCCTTTCAAGCGCGTAGTATACACTTTGCTCATCGGGTAGCACGTTTACGATTGGTCGCAGTTCCTTTTCTCCCAATATCTCATAGTTTTCCTCTTCGCCGCCTCCCACGCAGATGAGCCCTTGGTTCATAGCCTCCAGCGCATTCATAGCCGGAGTGTAACTGTATAGTTGGTCCAGTATGATGTCAGAGTCGAGCATCATCTGTCGATATTGGTCAAAAGGCACGCCCTCCACTTCCTTGAGTTCCACCTCCTGCGGATATCTCTCCGCTATGCGCCTTGCAGCGCGGAGCATGATGTCCGTACCCTTGTATTCCGTCCTGTTGCGACTGATGCCGATGAATATCCTCACCTTCTCACTCTTCGCATTTATAGAGGTCATTCTCTCCTCCGTCAAATGCGAAGGTTTTATGGGTAGCGGTATGAATATAGTCTTGTCGGGAAACACTGGTCTATAGCAAACGTCATATTCATATAGGCAAGTCACTATGGCATCAGCCTTCTCCGCGCAGTGGCGGTTGAGTCGTTCCTTTGTCGTGCCCACCCAGTCGCGTATGGCATCCTGTGCGTCTTTGTTATTACGCATGACAGCGCCTATATTGAAGTCGCTATATCGCAAAGGCATCCGCTTAATGTTCTCGTGCACCCAATAATAGTCCATGCCGAAAGCCCCCATGACTATCTTGCAGTTGTGACGTCTGAGATAGTCGAAGATGTGGAAAAGCCTCTCCGCCCTCAGTTCCATAAACATCGGGTTTATGATCTGCACAATGTCATAGCCACGGAAATCTTTCATGTGCCACATCACCTTTGCCCACAGTCTCGGTCCGCCCATGCGTCCATTGCCACGCGCCAGGTCAATATCGCGCGGATAATTCTTCCAGAAGTCGCCGTTGCTTGCCACCGTCACCTTATGCCCGAGCAGTCGCAGTCCCTCAGCCAGTGTGGCGTGCACATTACTATATTCACCGAGAAGGAGTATTTTCATTTCCTGATAGCGTATTTGAAGAAAAGTTTCCGTCCTGACTTTGTTCTCGTCATAAGGCTGAAGCACAGATATTTCAATGTATAACAACGCACGGGGATAGGGTAGAGGCATGCTTTCTTCATCTTCTTCACCTCACTCTCCACCTTGCCGAAGTCGCAGTGAAGCGTCACCACCTTATATATATAGTCCATACACAACTGGTCTACTCTTCGCCTCAGCACTCGGAATTTGTCCGAGTTGGCCAACTGACTCAGATGTGTTATGATGGAGAAGAAGTCGGCGAGTCGCTTTTCGGTATGCTTGTCATTTGTTCTTGTCGTAATTGACTCCTCTCGTTGGCGATAGTAATATGCCGCGTCAGAGGTATATGCCACATTGCCAGCCCTGCACATCAGCAGAGGAGTGAAGAGTTCGTCCTCATGCAGCAAGCCCTCCTTGAATCTCAATTCTTCGAGGATGTCATATCTAAATAGATAGCAACATGCCGAAGCCTTGAGGTTGTGCCTCATGAGAAACTCCTCGCCCGTAGTGCTCTTGAAACAGGAATGCCCCGTTTGGGAGTCATAACTCTTAGTCCTTGATGCCGTAAACATCAGTATGTCTGCATCCGCATGCCCCTTTATCGCAGCAATAATCCTGTCGTAAGACTCCGTGATGAGACTGTCGTCGCCGTCAACAAACTGTATGTATTCGCCCTTCGCCAAAGAAAGTCCGGCATTCCTTGCGGCTGAGAGTCCCTTGTTTTGCTGGCGGAAATAAGTTAGGCGGTTGCCATATCTGCTAATGATGCCATCGGGCTTTATCGCAGAACCGTCGTCCACAAGTATTATCTCGCGCTCATTGTCATCGAGGTCGAGCGACATGACGCTTTCCACACATTCCTGAAGCATATCTTCGGGAATGTTGTAATCCGTTAGAATGAAACTTATTAACGGTCTGTGCCTATTGCCATTGTGGATAGTCATACTACAAAGTTATAACATTTTCTCAAGAAAAGGTTAAAGAAATAAAATAAAATCCTTTCCTATGCGTTATAGCTATGTATCGTAAATATGGAGAATAGTTATAAACATATATTCAAATATACGGGTCTATTTGGCGGCATACAGGGACTGAACATCCTCGTCGGACTGGTGCGCAACAAGATTATAGCACTCTTGCTCGGTCCTGCCGGCGTGGGTCTCATATCCATCTACAACACCGCATCCACACTCTTGCAGAATGCCACCAACTTCGGTCTGCAGATGAGTGGTGTGCGCTCCATCTCGCGTGCCTTTGACATTGGCGACGAGAAAGAGACTCTCCGACACATCCGCATACTCCGCACCTGGAGTCTACTGGCGGCAATATTGGGCTTCGTGGTGTGTCTGCTCGTCAGCGGCATGTTGAGCCAGTGGGCATTCTCGTCATATGACTACACCCTGGAGTTTATGCTCCTTGCGCCAGCCGTGGCAATGGCTGCCATAGCAGGAGGTGAGACCGCCATACTCAAGGCCACACGCCGACTGAAGCAGTTGGCACGCACGAGTGTTATCGGAGTGCTATGTGCCCTAATAGTTTCCGTACCCCTCTTCTATGAGTTTGGCAATGACGGTATCATCCCGTCCATCATTATCCTGGCTCTCATACAGATGCTTCTTGCCATCGTCTATTCCTGGCGCTATTATCCGCCGCGCATCTCTTTCCGCAAGAGTGAACTTCTTGAGGGCAAGAAGATGATAACCCTTGGCACAGCTTTCGTTGTGGCGGGCATCTTCGGTAGTGGTGCCGAGTTTGCCATAAGGTCTTTTCTTAGTGACATGTCGGTGTCGCTCGCTGGACTCTATAATGCCGGCTACATGATCACCATGACCTATGCCGGCATGGTCTTCGCCGCCATGGAGACCGACTATTATCCGCATCTCTCTGCCGTATGCAATGACCCTGTGAAGATGAATGGGGCAGTCAACCGTCAGATAGAGGTGTCGCTCACCATCGTGGCTCCCATGCTCGTGGCGCTGATGGTATTTCTGCCCATAATAATCCCGTTGCTCTTTAGTGGCAAGTTCTCCCCAGTGATAGGCATGGCGCAGATAGCCGTGCTGGCGATGTATTTCCGTGCACTCAACCTCCCCATAGCCTATATCATGCTGGCCAAGGGCGACTCCATGTCGTATATGCTCATGGAACTTGTCTACGACATCCTTATAGTGCTTACCGTCATCTTCGGCTACAACAACTGGGGACTCTCTGGCACTGGTGTGGCACTTGCCATAACGGGATTTGTAGACTGCGTCTGCGTGGCGGGCTATTGCTGTTGGAAATACGACCTTGTTATTACCAACCGACTGCTTAAAGATTTCCTTGCACAACTCTTCGTGGGCATCCTTGCCCTTGTTGCTGTGAAGACATTCCACGGTTGGATGGGTTGGACGTGCGGTGCAGTCTTGATATGTGCGAGCGCTTGCATATCCCTAAAGATGTTTAGGAGGAGAATGCATGGCTAAGGTGAGTGTGCTCGTGGCGGCATATAATGGTGCCGCATATATAAACAGGTGTCTTGACTCTCTCTGCCGGCAGACTTTCTCCGATATAGAGATTGTCTGCATCGATGATGCTTCCACCGACGACACGTTGTCCATCATGCAGAGGCGCAAAGATGCCGACGACCGCATAAAGGTCTTGACGCATGCTGACAACCGCGGTCCTGCCGCTTCGCGCAATGAGGGACTCCGCGTCTGCACGGGCGACATCGTCATGTGTCTCGACTGCGACGACTGGTTTGACGATGACTCCATAGAAAAGATTGTCCGCGTCTTCGACACTCATGAAGATGCTGACTGCGTGCTCTTCCGTTGCCGTTTTGTCTATCCTGACGGCAGGGAGGAAGACTATCAAGGATTGACATTCGATAGTCTTGATGGCAAGACAGCCTTCCGCGAATCCCTCACCTGGAATGTCCATGGCATCTATGCCGCCCGCCGTGAGATGTATGATCATTGCCCGTTTGATGCCACCTGTCGTCACTATAGCGACGACAACACCACGCGCATACACTATTATCTCTCGCGCAGGGTCTATTCCTCAGATGCGGCTTACTATTATTATCAGAACCCCGGCTCCATCTCGCACGTCGTGTCCGTAAGTCGCATGGACTATCTGCGTGCCACAGAGAGCATGAAGCGTCAACTCATCGGATTGGATTGCCCGCATGATGTCATGGCGCTCTATGAGAACGAGCGTTGGCTGGTGTTGATAGATTCCTATATGTTTTATTTCAACAACCGCCATCTGCTCTCTTCCGAGGATGCAGCTTATTGTCTGAGCGAGATAAAGCGCAGTTTCGCCCTTATAGACACATCCTTGCTTCGTCCGTCACTAAAGTTTAAGTTTGGATATTCCCCTCTCTTTAAGTCATGGCCTCTCTTCCGCCTGCAGGAAGAAATCTATTTCATGCTACGTAGGAAGAATTAGATGAGTGTCATTTATCGTTGTAATGTCCTTCTACATATAAAACGAGTACCGTGATAACATCATCATGGATTTCATAGATAATTCTATCATTTGCAGATATGTGTCTGGAATATAATATAGAGTTACCTCCGATTAAAGGTTCGGGATGACCAATTCCTGTTCTAGGATGACATGACAGTTCCAGATATATTTTCTCGTACTTCTTGAATAATTTGGGATTGGACTTTTTCCATTTCTTAATGACATTCTCTACGCTTTTGGTGGTTTGGATTGTGTATGTCATAAGTTGGCAAAGTAATTTTTGATGTCATCGTGTCCCTTTAATTCCACGTATTGTCCATTCCTTATTTCTTCTCTTGCCATGTCAATCTTAGCCTGCAAGGCAGTGTTGATTGTAGTTTCTACATTTTCTGCATTGGTAGCTTTTGCAATCAGATTTTTTATGGTTTCATTTATTTTGATAAGCAAATCAATATTTTTGATTTGTGTGATGTTGCTAGTCATCTCGCCATAAAGAGCATTCAACTCCAATGTTGTGTTAGATTTGTTATACATACCAGAACCTCCTATTGTGTATATATTGCAAATATTTGTTTTCTAAGCAAAGGTAATGTTTTTTATTGAGTATGCAACTTTTATCGAGGAAATTCTCAATATAATAGCAGTGATGTTACAAGCCTTTTACATTAGTTCATGCACGCTGGTAGCACAGATAGTATTTGCTTTTATTGTGTGAGAGCTGGTTGAGGTCTATAAGGTCGGAAACCTCGGTGATGTCGCGCAGAGTGCCGTCATTGAAGAGTATGGA
>CAVKNF010000063.1:0-13169 GCA_963657415.1 bacterium
AAATAGAAGTTATTCATTAGGAGGTACGACGCCCTCGCCGTACCCATGCATATAAGTCTAAGTAACCATAGTAGGTGCTGCGTCCCCGCTGCACCCACTCGCTAACATAAATTGCTAACCATAGTAGGTGCTGCGTCCCCGCTGCACCCGCTTTAAGCAAAAAAAGAGGTAGATGAATCATTTCACCTACCTCTTAATTGTATATACTCATTTGCGTGGTACAGCGAGGGCGCTGTACCTCCTAATAATACCATCACTTCTTATTGGGTGCAGCGAGGACGCAGCACCTACTATGAAATGACCTGCATACTACGCAACACCCACTACAGAATGCTATTCATAGTAGGCGAAGCGTCCCCCCGCTTTGTCCAATAAACAGTGGTAAAGTAGGAGGTACGGCGCCCCCGCCGTACCCACTCGCTAACATATATTACAAACCATACAATGTGCTGCTTATACCAATTCATCTTTCGCAAAAAACGTAGGTCAAATCTCCGTTCCGTGTCACGGAATGGAGATTTCACCTTGATGAAAACCCTAGTTTAGGCATGTCCGCCATAAAGTGAATATATATATTATTGTATCTTATTTCATCTTACTTGCTATAATGTTTCTTCCATTCGGGGATTTTTAGTAATTTTGTGCAAATTTCCTTACTATGCATTTCAAGTGGAACTATAGCCAACCTACACCATCTGCCCTACAGACGGCAAAAGAACTTAGCGAGAAAATAGGAATGAGCCCCATACTCACGAGGCTCCTCGTGGCGCGTGGCATAACCACAGAGAGTGCGGCAAAGAGATTCTTCCGCCCACAATTGGCTGACCTCATCAACCCTTTCCTGATGAAAGACATGGACGTGGCAGTGGACAGACTCAATGATGCCATAGGAAGGAAAGAGCGCATCATGGTATATGGCGACTACGACGTGGACGGATGTACTGCCGTAGCGCTGGTATACAAATTCCTGCAACAGTTTTATTCCAACATAGAATACTACATCCCCGACCGCTATGACGAGGGATATGGCGTAAGCACCAAGGGCGTGGACTATGCGGCAGAAAAGGGTGTGAAACTCATCATCATCCTCGACTGCGGCATCAAGGCCATCGACGAGATAGCATATGCCAAGGAGAAAGGCATCGACTTCATCATCTGCGACCACCATGTGCCCGACGAGGTGATGCCCAATGCGGTGGCGATACTCAATCCTAAACGCCCTGATGACTCTTACCCATTCAAGAACCTCTGCGGTTGTGGTGTAGGATTCAAACTCATGCAGGCGTTTGCCAAGAGCAATAACATTCCGTTCTCACGACTTATCCCCCTACTCGACTTCTGCGCCGTGAGCATCGCCGCCGACATCGTGCCGGTGACGGACGAAAACCGCATATTGGCTTATCACGGACTGAAGCAACTCAACCAGAATCCGAACATCGGACTCAAAGCCATCATCGACGTGTGCGGACTGCAGGGAAGAGACATCTCCATGTCGGACATCATCTTCAAGATAGGCCCCCGCATCAATGCGTCGGGACGAATGGAGAACGGCAGAATGAGCGTGGAACTGCTTGTAGAGAAGGACTTTGTCTCTGCCCTGGAGGAGGCTCAGCGCATAGACGAATACAACGAGCAGCGCCGCGACATCGACAAGCAGATGACGGAGGAGGCCAACCAGATAGTATCGCGACTGGAGAGCCAAAAGCACCACTCGTCGATAGTGCTCTATGACGAAAACTGGAAGAAGGGTGTCATAGGCATCGTAGCATCACGACTGACGGAGATATATTTCCGTCCTACGGTGGTGATATGCCGTGACGGCGACCTTGCTACAGGTTCGGCACGCAGCGTGACAGGATTTGACATCTATGCAGCCGTGAAGTCGTGCCGTGACTTGCTCATCAACTTCGGAGGCCACACCTATGCCTCGGGACTGACTCTGAAATGGGAGGACGTGCCTGAGTTCCGTCGTCGTTTCAACGAATACGTAGATGCACACATATTGCCTGAGCAGACGGAACCGATATTGGACATAGACGAACAAATAGACTTCAAGGACATCACAAAGCGTCTGCACAGCGACCTGAAACGCTTCGCCCCATTCGGACCGTGCAATCCCAAACCTGTATTCTGCACAAAGAATGTCTACGACTACGGCACAAGCAAGGTGGTGGGACGCGAACAGGAACACATCAAACTGGAACTGGTGGACTCTAAGTCGAGCAATGTCATCAACGGCATAGCCTTCGGACAAAGTGCCGTGGCTAAGTATATAAAGTCGAAAAGGAGCTTCAGCATAGCTTATACAATAGAGGAGAATATCTACAAACGTGGCAACATGCAGCTCCAGATTGAAGATATACGCCTCGAGGAAAATGTATAGGCAAATACTCAGACAATATTGGGGATATGATGACTTCCGCGGCATACAGGAGGACATCATAGAAAGTATCGGCAACAACCGCGACACGCTGGGGCTGATGCCGACAGGAGGTGGCAAGTCCATCACATTTCAGGTGCCCGCGCTTGCCAAAGAGGGGGTGTGCATTGTCGTGACTCCATTGATAGCCCTGATGAAGGACCAGGTGAGTCATCTCAGGCAGAAGGGCATTCTGGCTGCCGCCATATATTCGGGTATGTCACACAGGGAGATAGTGACTACACTCGACAATTGTATCTATGGTGACTACAAACTGCTGTACGTCTCGCCCGAACGACTCTCTACCCCACTATTCCAAAACAAACTTTACTTTATGAACGTGAGTTTCATCACCGTGGATGAGGCTCACTGCGTCAGCCAATGGGGCTACGACTTCCGTCCGTCATATCTCACCATAGGCGACCTGAGGAAGATAAAACCCGACGTGGCTATCCTCGCACTTACGGCAACGGCTACGCCTGATGTGGTGAACGACATTCAGGAGAAACTCGGATTTAGGGAGAAGAATGTCTTCAAGATGAGCTTCGAGCGCAAGAACCTCACTTATGTGGTGCGCGAAACTGCTGACCGTGATGCGGAGATAATACACATACTCAACTCTGTGCCGGGTACGGCGATTGTCTACACGCGAAGCCGTAAGGGTACGAGAGACATCAGCCAACTGCTCAACGACAACGGCATTAATGCCACATATTATCACGCCGGACTGGAAACAGCCGTGCGCGACCAGCGTCAGCAACAATGGCAGAATGACGAGGTGAGGGTGATGGTGGCCACCAATGCATTTGGTATGGGTATCGACAAACCGGACGTGAGGATGGTGATACACAAGGAGTGTCCTGACTCCATAGAGGCTTATTTCCAGGAAGCAGGACGCGCAGGACGCGACGGCAAGCATGCTTGGTCGGTACTGCTGCACAACAAGCATGACGACCACAAGATGTATCGCCGCATAGCAGACAACTACCCGGATAAGGAATATATAAGAAATGTATACGAGCACCTGGCATATTTCTTCCAGATAGGTATGGGATATGGCATAGACAAGTCTTTTGCCTTTGACTTGGAACGTTTCTGCCTCGTCTACAAGATGTTTCCCGTGTCGGTGAACTCCGCCCTGCAGATTCTCAACAATGCCGGATACATAGACTATGACCTTAATCCCGAGAACAACGCAAGGTTGAAGTTTTTGCTTGACCGCTCGGAACTGGACCGTCTGAAAAACCTCTCGCCAAACGAGGACAATGTCATAACGACCATCCTGCGACTCTATGGCGGAGTCTTCGTGGACTATGTATATATCGATGAATCCGTTATCGCTTATAATGCAGGACTTGAGCAAAACGCGGTATATCTCATACTGAAGACTCTGAGCAAGCAACACATCATTCACTTCATACCTCAGCGCAAGATGCCCCGCATCACTTATCTGCTCGACAGGGTGGAGATGGAGCATGTGGCTATTCCTAAGGAGGTGTATGAATACAGGCGCGCGTCTATGGAGGAGAAGATTAATGCAATGGTGAAGTATGTCAACAACGACAGGGAATGTCGTAGCCGACAATTGCTTCGTTATTTCGGCGAGGAGGTGAAGCATGACTGCGAACGTTGTGACGTGTGCGTGGAGAATAACGGCAAGCCACAAAAGGATGACGTCGACAAGGCTATTGACTCGCTCAAGCAATTGCTTGCCGACGGCAACTGGCATGAATTCAAGGAGGTGAACAGCATGACAATTCCCAAGAGAATAATGGATGCCGCCATAGACAAGATGATAGAGGAAGAGGAACTTGTCACTAACGCCAACAAGATAAAAAAACGTTAGGAGGTACGGCGCCCTCACCGTCACCAATAAGTCGTAATAGTATTCATTAGGAGGTACGGCGCCCTCGCCGTACCACGTATCAAACAAAGATTTCTCAATCTGGATTGGTACAGCGGGGGCGCTGTACCTCCTAAAACAATAAAGCCCTGAACCGTGAGGAACAGGGCTTTATTGCTTCTTTATGTAGGTGGGAAGCAATAAATTCCCACCTTATATTATATACGCAACTCTTTAGAAGAAGAGGTAGCGGTTGTCAACAACCTTTGCGTTGATGTAGAGCTCATTCATGAAGTTGCCTGCGGCCTGCATAGCCTGCTGACGAAGCTTAGCCAACTGAGCCTTTGCATCATACTTGCCAGGACGAGTAGTGCGGTTGAGCACCTTGTAAACATACACACCAGCATTGCCGACAACAGGCTTAGCAGAGAATGCACCCTTGGCAGTAGCCGACACAGCACCTGCGAGACCAGCCTCGCTCGAACCTGTAGCAGGGATGAAGACAGGTGAAGAGAAAGTGATCTGGTTTACAGTGGAAACCTTAGCACCCTTAGACTTAGCCTGAGCAGTAGACTTCACACCTTCGGCCTTTGCGAGAAGCATCTCGCCCTTCTTGTCCTTCAGCACCTCAGCCTTTACAGCATCACGCACCTGAGAGTCAGAGAGGTCACGATAGCCAATCTTGTGTATCTTGTCGAGAACGACTACGAGCAGATGATCGTTGTCGCCACATTCATACATGGTAGAAACGGCACCTTCCTTAGCATCAAACAACCACTTGAGAGCCTCACGTGTGGAACGGATGCCAGCAAGATTGTGTGAAGATGTAGAGATGTCCTTGCGCTCCTGCAGAGTGTAGCCGCTCTTCTGAGCATTCTTTGCGATGTCGTCAGCAGTCTGGTTAGCGCTAACGAAAGAAGAGAACTTGTTGTAAGCAGCAGAGTAAGTGTTGCGAGAGAAGTCGATGGTCTTCTTGATAACAGCAGCCTGATACTTGTTTACGTAAGCCTTCTTATCTACGACCTGCACAATGAGGTTGCCCTGGTCGAGAGTAATGTTCTTTGTCTCACCTACTGCCATGGTGTTGAGGCTCTGGATATAGCTCTTGGTATACACATCCATGGAAGTAGAATTCTGATACTGTGCTGTTGTCATCCAAGACTTCTCACCTGTCTGACCATATTTCTTTGCGATTACTTCAAAGTCAGCACCGCCTACGATAGCAGAGTAGATAGAGTCTGCTGTCTTGTGGGCAGCCTCAGCTGTCTCGCCGCCAACCTGGATAAGGCGGAACTGCACCGAGTCAGGCAATGACTGCTTTGACACGAGCTTCACGATATTGAGAGTGTTGTCATTCTTTGACTCGAATACAGCAGATGTCTGACCTACTGCCATAGAGTCCACCTTAGCTGCGATATCGAATGGGAATGCCTTGTTTGTCACAGGCACGCCGAGATAAGCCACGAGTGATGTGCTCTTGCGAACCAAGTCAGTAGGATCTGCTGTCGAAGCGAGTTCGGTAGCGTACTCAGCAAACTGCTTCTGCAATGCAGCACGGTCGGATGCTGAAGGCACTACCTGTACATCAACATACTTGATGTCGCGTGTCTCGGCATACTGACGGAACATAGGTTTCATCTCGTCATACTTCTTCTTTAAGTCAGACTCCTCGATCTTTACCTTGGAATCCTCTATATCTGAGTATGGGAAAGCAGCAAGCTCTATCTGACTCTCCTCGTTCTCTTCCTTGAAAGAAGCCTTAGCCACTACATTGTTGGCAAGAATGCTGTGAGCGAAGAGACTCTGATATTTCTGTGCCAACACCTGCTGACGGAGAGTCTTCTCGAGGAATGTCCAGTAGCGGTAGATAGACTGATACTGCTGGGCGAGCTGAGGATTGGCAGTCTGCTGTGACTTATACTCAGCAAGGAACTTCTTCAACTGGTTTACGTCGAAGCGACCAGTCTGCTGGTTAATGAAAGGACTCTGTGCGAGGATAGGATTAGTACCCTCTGTGAGGATGTTCTGCATCTCACCGTCAGTAACAGTAAGACCGAGCTTCTCTGCCTCAGCGCCGATAATCTTGGTCTGAACGAAGGTGTTCCATACCATGTCCTTAACCTGATTGAGCTGGTCCTCAGTGAGATTCTCCTGTCCCTGCTGCAACTTGATTACCTCCTGATACTCGTCAATGAGTTTCTGGAACTCCTGCACGTCGATCTTCTCGCCAAGCACCTTACCAATCTGCTGACGCTGATCATTACGAGTAGACTCGCAAGAACGGAAAAGTTCCTCCGAGATGAATGCGAAAAGAGCCAAGCCAATGATGATGGCAAGAATCTTTCCCTTACTTCTGATTTTTCCTAATGTAGCCATTTGGTTTTTATATTTATTATTTTATTTGTTTCTTCCTTTCAAGGAGTCTTGCACTACGAATGATATGCCGAGGCGCATCAAGTTGTGTACAAAAAGCGTACAAAGATACTAAAAAAGTGGCAAACGTCACCTATATAAATAGAAAAAGTGGCTCTAACCAGCCACTTTTAGTTTTACAAGTTCTATTTTCGCATTCGTACGCTTGAGAATTCTGAATTCAAAGCGATCTATCTTTACCACCTCGTTCACCTGCGGGAAACTCTGGTTGTAATGTAGTATGAGTCCTCCCACCGTCATATAATCGCCTTCGGGCAGATCGAGGTCAAACATCTCATTGACATTGTCTATCTCCATGCGTGCCGACAGCAGATACTCATTGTCTGCCGTCTTCTGGGCTATAAGATTTGATGAGTCATGCTCGTCTTCAATCTCTCCGAATATCTCTTCCACAATATCCTCGAGCGCGACGATTCCTCCCGTACCTCCAAACTCATCGACGACTACGCCGAGACTCTTCTTCTGCTGCATAAACAGTTGCATGAGTTTTTGGGCAGCCATAGACTCAGGCACGAAAGGCATCGAGATGATACGATTGCGCCAGTTGTTGGCATCGCGAAACATCTCCGAACTGTGTATATAGCCTATGACGTGGTCGATGTCGCCCTTGTAGACGATTAGTTTAGAGTGACCAGTCTCTATAAACTTCTGTTTGAGTTCGTCGAGTGTACAGTCTTCGATGTTTACCGCCTGCACCTCCGTACGCGGTATCATGCAGTCGCGCACTTTTGTGTCAGAGAAATCCAAGACATTCTGAAAGAGTTCCATCTCGGGTTCTATCTCTTCATCTTCGGCATGGTCGATACTACTCTGCACGAGGTAGTCAAGGTCTACCTTAGAGAATTCCTCCCCACCCTCTTCTTTCTTTACCTTCACACCAACGAGCCTCAACAGACAATGTGAGATGAATGTAGAGAAACGGCTTATAGGCCACAGGATGATATAGATAAAGAATGTGGGTACGGCGAAGAACGACAGCCACATATTGGGCGCACTCTTGAAAAGCGTCTTCGGAAGGAACTCGCCAGTGAAAAGGACTATAAGTGTTGACAATATGGTGTCGGCAGGCACGGTGAAACTCGGGTCATAACCGCTGAATATCGTATTATCAAAAAACTTGGCTATAAGAATACCATAGATAACGAGCACGATATTGTTGCCCACAAGCATGGTGGCAACAAAATCATTTGCATGACAATAGAAGAAATTGACAATTCTCTTAACGGGTCCGTTATTGTCTTTTTCCACTTCGGCAAGCATTCGGTTGCTTGCCACAAAGGCTATCTCCATACCCGAAAAGTAGGCGGAGAAAAGCATTGTAAGAATTATACCTATAATCAAACCTGTCTGCATGTTATGTGGTGCGCTTCATGGATTAGCGCTTTATCTCTTTGCTCTCGGTTTCTCGGCCGGACGCACAGGCGGTTTGATGGTATCGCCCGGCTGCGTGGAAGTAGTGTCATTCTCACTTCCGACTATATCCGCCCTCTCAAACGAGCCTTTGCTATTTGACACATAATACTTCCTCATATTCTCATCACTGCGGAAATATTTTCCCTCCAGCGTACGTTCCGGCGTTTCCAGATAAGAATATTTGTTGGAATAGTATTCGTGCTTGTTCTGGTCCCAGAAGAGTTCTTCGCCTTGAAACTTCAAGCCGTCCTTGGTGTTGATGCGCACATGACCGCGCAGTTCATAGACCCTCAGTTCGTCGTAACGGTAGGCCGTGTCACACTGGATGTATGACTGCACATGAAACTTCTCGTCAAATTGTGTCAGGAAGACACCTTTGTCGAATATCGTCTTCTTGGGATTTACGTTTTGGTTGACAGCTGTACGCTCTGCCACGATACGATATTTTATCACGCCCGAGTCACTTATGAGCATATTGATGCCATAAGTGGTCATCATGGCCACAGAGTCACGCTCCCTTACGGCAGGAGCAGTATGCTCCTTCTGTTCTGTGCAAGCAAACATCAGAACAGAAAGAGCAAAGTAAAATATGTATAGTCTACTTGCTTTCAAGCGTTATTCTACCTGCCATTTAGCGAACCAGCGTTCATTGAATGTGAATCCGATATTGATTCTGAACGTATTTTCCTTTATGAGGTTCGCCGCATCAAGGCGGGTCCATGATGCCGATATATTCAACATAGAGCGGTTGTTGTAGCCATTCATGATAGGCAATCCCAAACCTACACTCACGCCATATTCCTTTGGACCGTCCGCACCGTTTATCTTCAGATAAGGAGTGGTATAGGTCACACCTGCACGATAGCGCACATGGTCTCTACGCTTCAGTCCTCGCTCGTTGGGACAGTACTCCACACCGAGGATATAGCGATGACGATCAGAGAAGGCGCCTGTCTGCATCTCGTAAGCTGGGGTATTGTTTACCACCTGATACTGAGGATACTTCACGCTGCCCCACTTCTCCATCTTCCAGTCGAATCCCACGCGCCATTTACCCGAGTGATTCCACACAAAACCAGCACCGAAGGCTGTCGGCTGTACGAGATTGGAACTTGGTTTGTAGGCAGCAGTATCTGCCACATTCGTCTGATTATTGACAGATATTATCGTGCACTCTGGATCTGAACTCATGCCATGACCAGGAGTAAAGGTAGCACCGATGGTCAGCACATCCTTCTTCGACAATCTCTGCTCCAACTGTGCCGCGATGTCAAGTTTATAACTCTTTACCGATGCTGTGTAATACTTGGAAAGAGTATTGACATAGGTATCGCTATAGCTGTTTTCTATCGAACGGCTGTAGTTGCCCCACATGTAAGAGGCATTGACACCGAGAGAGAAACTTGTATTTGCCGTATGCAGAGGTTCTACACCTACGCCGACGAACAACTGGTGAAAACCGCCCGAACCGGAATAACTGTTATAAGAAATGGTCTTGGAGTCTCCCGTGAGAGTAGACTGACCTATTGTAGTCTGGTTGGAATAACTATAACCGACATTTGAGTAAGGCATCACACCGAACGCCACACCTACATGTCTGAACGCACGGAATGCACCTATCACATAATCAAAACTTGTGTTCTGTGCATTTAGTTTATTGTTGCCTTCCTTGAAATTAGTGACTTGCAAGGACAAGCCGGCATCAAAGATAAAGGTTATCGAGTCAAGAGCCGAGTAGGAAGCAGGGTTACCGAAGTTCACGGCATTGCCTTCACGTCTACCCAATGACAAACCGCTCATGGCCACGGATGCACCATTCGACTGGTCGGCAAGAGTTCCATATCCATACTGGCTATAAGGAGAATTTGTAGCATTCTGCGCCTGCACACCTAATGCAGACAATGCCAGAATGGCGGAAAACAGTATTTTCTTCATTTATATATCGGATTCCAATTTGGCTACAAAATTAGCACTTTCTTTCCACACTGACAACCGACCGTACTAAATATAAGTTTTTTTAATACGGCACCTTCAGCCTGATTATCAATAAAGCCGGACATGAGGAATGTCATATCCGGCTTTGTCATTTTTTCCGTTTAACGTTATTCTTACACCATTCAAAGGCTTACTCGGCCTCAGGGGCAATGAGCTTGTAACCCTTACCGTGGATATTGATAATCTCAATCTGAGGATCATCCTTCAGGTGCTTACGCAGTTTGGTGATATACACATCCATAGAGCGTGCATTGAAGTAGTTGTCGTCAATCCAAATGGTCTTCAGGGCGAAGTCACGCTGCAGGATTTCGTTTGCATGCGAGCAGAGCAATGCCAGCAGTTCGTTCTCCTTGGTAGTAAGCTTTGTCTGTTTCTCGCCAATAGAAAGAAGTTGCTTCTGAGTGTCGAATGTGAAGTTTCCTATCTTGTAGAGAGTGCTTTCCTTCACCTTCTTGCCTCTCACGCGACGCAGGATGGCCTCCATACGGAGCACGAGTTCCTCCATAGAGAACGGTTTTGTGATATAGTCGTCAGCTCCCACCTTAAATCCTTCAAGGACATCGTCCTTAAGGGTCTTGGCTGTAAGGAATATGATTGGAATATCAGCATTAGCCTGACGGATCTCCTGTGCCAGAGTGAAGCCATCTTTCTTTGGCATCATCACATCGAGAACACAGATATCGTATTTAGTCTTGAGGAACTCCCTGAAACCAACTTCGCCGTCGGGGCAGAGAGTTGTGGAATAACCTTTTGCCTGGAGATATTCACGAAGCAGCATGCCCAGATTTTCGTCATCTTCACAAAGAAGCACTTTCAATGTCTCTTCCATAATAATGTCAATTTTAATTTATTAATATTGTTATTTATTTCTATTTATGTTTGCTTTTAATCTTCCACCACTATCGGTATGGTCACGGTAAACGATGTACCCTTGCCGTATTCACTGTCGGTCTTTATTGTTCCGCCGTGTATGTCGACTATCTTCTTGACATAAGCAAGACCCAGTCCGAATCCTTTCACGTTGTGGACATTGCCCGTATGAACACGATAGAACTTGTCGAATATCTTCTTCAGGTTCTCCTTCTTGATGCCGAGTCCGTTGTCCTTAATCATCACCGACACATGTTTGTCGTCAGGATTCCAGGTCTGCACAAAGAGTTCAAGCGGTTTGTCGGGTTGCTTATACTTCACAGCATTGTCCATAAGATTGAATATCACATTCTGGAAGTGCATTTCGTCTACATTGACGGTAGAGTCTACGGCCTCGATGCAGGTCATGATATGTCCATCGGTATGCTCCACACGCAACTGGAATGTCTTTGCGATAGTCTCGAGCATCTCGTTGATATCCACATCCTTGCGGTTGTATATAGCCTTCTGCTTGTCAAACATCGACATCTGTAACACCTTTTCTACAAGGAAGCGCAATCGCTTTGACTCCGAACCGATTACCGTACCGAGATGCGCCAGCATGGTGTCACTCTTAGGGATATTGGGGTCGTTGAGCATCTGCGAAGCGAGCGAGATGCTGCTTATCGGAGTCTTCAACTCATGTGTCATATTGTTTATGAAGTCATTCTTTATCTCGGAGAGTTTCTTCTGGCGGAACACTATGAAGATGGTGAAGAGGAATGTCACGAGCAACACAAGAGTGAAAATGAACGCAGGAATCATAAACTTCACACTGTTGAAGATATAGCCTCCCATATCGGGAAAATGCACTTTGAGCACTCCCATCTTCGACTGTGGGTCATTTCTGAAGAGTGTCTGCGTGTAGACGATGTCGCTTCCCGCCGTATCGTAGTCAGGACAACGGTAGACCTCACGTCCGTCACTCGTCTGCACACTGAAATGATAGGGAATGTTTATTCCGTTGTTCATCAGTTCTGCCTTGAGGTCCTGATCGAGCATCTTGAAGTTCACGCGCTCCTTCAGCGGTTTATTGGTGGCAGTATAGAGAATACTGTAGACTACCTCGTCGAGCAGAGCCTTGTTATATACATATCTATTATGTATTATCTCCTGCATCGACTTCGAAGCCTCGCTGATGGCGTTCTTGTCATTATTGAGGATTATACCCTTCGGAGTTATTGACGGTTTCACTGCCAATGTCTTCAGTTCAAATGACGAGTACACATTACCGTTGCCGTCAATAGCAGAGAACTGATGTGTATGTCCCAACGAATCATTTCCACTGGCGTTGGCTGCAGAACTATTTCTATTCCTCGACTGGCGCTCCACTGCATTCACGTCCTTTTCGAGATAGCGCAGGGTCTCGTTCAACTCCAAGTTTCTCGATGCCTGATATAGAGCTCTTTTCACTGACTCGTCAAACTGCTCGCGCTTCATCTTTGTCATGGAGCGGATATATGTGAGCTGCAGATAGAGCAGTCCGGCAAGCGCCAGACCCATTATTATCGCTATTGTCCAAATCGTTTTCTTCTTCATGGTGGCAAAGTTATCATATTTTGTTTACCATAAGCAATAGTTAGGTTAATTAATTCCGTTAAATTTAACTATATTAATAAATACAACCATAGATAGATACATATAAACAATTATATTATCATACATAACACATCTAACTTAATACAAAAAGGACTGCAACCCACAGGCTACAGTCCCTTTTATTTTGCTTTCCTTATATATCCCTTTTATTTTGCTTTCCTTATATATATTAATTAGGTGTATCTATATTCCCCTTGATTTAACGGAATCTATCTGCCGAGCGTACCAAATCATCATCCTTCTTCACCGCACGGCGTGCCATGAATGTGAGAATGATGGCAATGAGCGGAAAACATGCAGCCACACACACCCTAGGTGTTGATTCGTCACCTTGTGAGAAGAACATCGCCGCATATGCAACAAGCCACACTATCTCAAGAGCCACAGCGGCAAGACATAGTTTCATCTGCCGTTTGCGGTTCTTATATCCCATAATTGCGAAGGCAGATACTATCTCGGCAAACACCACGATGACAAACAATGCCATAGGCAGATAACTCGTTATCATACCGTCACCATTTATCATGACAAGACTATAGAGCACAGTCGGTTTTCCCA
>CAVKNF010000064.1:0-13152 GCA_963657415.1 bacterium
GTGTATAAATAAGTTCTTCGGTACACTTTATGAGGAGGCTCAGCTCTGGATTTACTTTGAGGACTACACTTCACTCTTGGTTCCTATTACTTATCCTGATATCCAGGAAGGCAATAACTGGTCTAAATTCGAGACACAGACTGTTGACCTCACAGCTTACAAGGGACAGAGAATTCTTTTGGGGTTCAAGTATGAGAGCACAAGCGACAATGCAGGAACTTGGGAAATCAAGAACTTCAATGTCACCGTCGATAGTCCTACAGAGATCAGCGACATTAATACCGAGGAGATTGACGTCAACGCTCCCGTCTACAACCTCTCAGGTCAGCGTGTAAATGCTAACACTAAGGGTATCCTTATACAGAACGGCAAGAAGTTTGCGAAATAATCGCACGGAATATCCGCAAATATATTCAAGGCATTCTCAATTATGTTGGGGATGCCTGTATTTTTCTCTATTACCTATATACATTTCCCAATTTCGTGAGTTGTATAGGTAAATATTTGGTGGATTTGAAATAAATTTGTAACTTGGCGGATTGTTAGAGAATGGATGTTATTAGTTAAACTGTGCGTGAAATATTCAGGACACGCCTTAAAACATTACGATTATCAAAAATATTATCAGTGCGGTGGCTCTAATCCTTTGTTTTGCAGCCACTGCGAATGCACAGGAAGATCAATTGATAGTTAAACCATCTTGCCGAATACTCCTTGACGGAGCCCTCATGCAGAGTTCCGATGACAAGGCTGATGAGCAGTCGGAGAGTGGTTTTAGTGTTCCCGATGTTCGTATAGGCATGCGTGCCACTTATGGGCAGTGGAAAGCTAAGGTGGATGTGGGATATGGACGCTCCACCCTCTCGGTGAAAGACGTTTATATCGAGTACGACATAGACAAAAAGAACCTGATACGTTGCGGTTATTTCGTTCACCAGTTTGGTTACCAAAGTGCCACATCATCAAGTTTCAAGATTGCCATGGAAGAGCCTGAGACCCACTCTGCCTTTGGCGTGGGTGAACGTTTGCCTGGTATTATGTTTGAACATAGTGGCAACAAATTCCTCGGAACATTCTCCCTTTATTCCGACAATCAAAGTTTTAAGAAACCTGCCAACGAGACTGGATATCAAGGTTCGGGAGCAATGTCCCGTCTGATATTCCGCCCAAACACTCAGCGTGGCAATCTCTTTCATATTGGTGGAGGCTTAAACTACGAACTTGCCTCCAAGAACCGCGCCAACATGAAGTGGACGGCATCTTATCCTACCCGTGTGTCGACCATCACAGCCATGGGAGTCGAATTCAAGGATGCCAAGAGTGACTTCAAGGTGTCTACAGAAGTCATGGCGGCGAAGAAGAATTTCGGACTTGAGGCACAATACATCTATATGAATGTAGACCGCAAGGGCGATGCCCCCAACTATTCCGCGTGGGGCGCTTATGCAAACCTGCGATTCTTGTTCAACAGCGAGTATACATACACCATGAATGATGCCGGTATAGCGACGCCCGACCCGAAATCATGGGAACTCGTGGCCTCCTACAACTACACCGACATGAATGATGGTGACATCCAGGGCGGTAAGATGAGTGATTGGTCGCTCACCCTGAATTATTACATCAATAAATATATCGTCTGGCGTCTAAGTGGCCATTATGTCAATGTGGGCGAAAATAACACAGGACTTGCCGTAATATCTGACAAAAACAAATTCGCTGTTCTTGAGAGCCGTCTGCAGATTAAGTTCTGATAGTTTTTGCTTTGTAACAATTTTTTTCTCATAATTTATACTTGTTATATGTTTTTTGATTATCTTTGCAAAAAGAGATAATAACCATTAAAAACAAATAACAAGTTATGAGAAAGAGATTGTCAAAGAAGGGACTGTTTCCCTTGATGTTTACTGCTGGCATACTTGCATTTGCAAGCTGCACAGGTGTGGATGACAATTATGACCTCGGTGACCTTGACGCGACGATAGGCATCGGAGGTGACGGCATCACACTACCAACGAGTTCCACCGACTCCATCATGCTCTCCGACGTGCTCGACCTGTCGGACAACGGCGATGTAAAGACCTTGCCCAATGGCGACTACGTGTTTCAGATGGCAGGCAATGATATAGAGAGTGCACATCCTGAGGTAGCCAAGGTTAGCTTGAATCCAATGGGCGAGGTCTCGTGTATATTCAAATTCAATTTGCAGTCATCCGCAAAAGGAGCGGCGAAGCAGAAGCGTATAAGTGGTCATATTGATGAAACCTCCACTCTGCAGGAGATGTTAGCCTATACAGGTCATTCTGACGTGGTGGAGAGCCTGTCTTCAGTAGTGCTCGACCCTACTGCCATAAAAGTAAAACTCGATTTGTCGGGTGTGGAAAGTGTTATTTCAACCATCAGCAAACTGACGCTTAACCTTCCTGATTATTTCGACCTCACGGCAAGTGACGTGACTGCCAGCCAGAGCGTAGGCATCCAAGTGGCTAAGGATAACGGTGCTACAAGTGTTACTCTCAGCAATGTGTCTACAGCATCCCCACTCACGCTGACTCTCAACGTAAAGCGTCTTGACTTCACACAGGTCTCATCTGGCAGTCAATATGGCAGCCTCAAGATTGACAAAGCCAACAACCATCTGATTACCCTGAATGGTAAATACAATGTGGCTATTCAGGCAGACTGGTCGGTAACTGATGCCACATCGGTAAGCGACCTGTCAATTATATCTAAGGTGACTGCTGAGACCATGGTAATCAACAAGGCTACCGGTAAGATTAATCCTGACATCGACTTCGAGATAGGAGAGACAAGAGTGAACGGCATACCAGACTTCCTCTCTGACGGAAATGTGGTAGCCGACCTCGACAATCCACAGATACGCTTCACCATAACCAACGACATGGATGTGGCAGCAAAGATTGGCGGTACTGTTGACGGCAAGCAGACAAAGATTGTGTCTTCCAAGAACGGAGGCGTGCTGGCAAGTGTAAATCTGCCAGAGATAGACATCAAGGCTGGTACACCATCCAATCCTGCGACCACTACGATATGCATCTGCCGTGACAAGTCCAAACTTACTGACTCTTATGACGAGGTGCGCGAGATACCAGAATTGTCGTCACTCATAAAGACTATTCCTGATGTTATAAATGTGGAGAACATCAATGCGCGTGCCGACAACACACGCGAGTCAACAGTCGAGTTTGGTCGAAGATACACCGTGGCTCCTTCATATGAGGTGTATGCTCCTATCGCTTTCGGCGAGGAAGGACATATAGTATATAAGGACACTCTCAACGACTGGAGTACTGATCTGGAGGATGTCACTCCTTTTATCGACAAGAACGACCCGTCGAAGAATACCAGCGTGGAACTCTCGGCAGACATCGTGAGTCGCATCCCTGCTTACCTGACTCTCTCTATCCAACCTATCGACAAGGACGGCAAGGCCATAAGCAGCAGCATCATCAAGGTGACAAATCCTGAAACTGTGGTGGCATCTGACGGCAAGACTCTCGCCACATCTACCATCGCGGCAAAGATGACACTCATGACCGAGAATGCTCTCGATGTGCTCGACGGCGTGATACTTACCATCGACGGCAGCGCAAGCGGCAAGGGTGGTAAAGTGACAGGCGTGACACTCAACTCCAAGACACAGAAGATGAAGGTGGAGAACATCAAACTGAAACTCATCGGCAAGGTGGTAAGCGACCTCAACTAATGTGAATCTCGAGAGAGTTAAGAAAGACAACGATTATCCAAACGACAATTATCGAATGTTATGAAAAAATTATCATATATTAAAGGCCTCATGGCCGCTTGTCTAATTGGCGTGACTGCCACAGCCACCGCACAAGATCTTAATACTGCATATTACACGCGCGACTATCTGTATCGCCACAATATGAACCCTGCCTACGGCAATGACCACGGATATGTTGCCATCCCTGTGCTCGGTAATATCAACGTAAGCATGCAGAGCAACTTCGGATATGAAGCCATATTCCATAAGAATCCTCTGTATGGCACGGTGGAAGGAGCCAAGAAGACCACCACTTTTATGAATCCATACATCTCCAACGAGGATGCTCTGAAGAACTTCAGCAAGGGTACCAACCGTCTGACGGCATCTTTCGAAATGCCTATCATCTCTGTAGGATTCAAGGGATTTGGAGGATATAACACCATCGAACTGGCTTCGCGCTCAAATGTTGGCGTGTCTTTGCCTTATGACCTCTTCGCCTTTGCCAAGAATACTGGCAACGAGTGCTATGAGATAGGCAATATGGACATGATGGCGCAGTCGTATGTGGAACTTGGTTTCGGTCACTCGCGCGACATCAACGAGAAGTTGCGCGTAGGTGCAAAGGCCAAAATTCTCCTTGGCGTGGGTCGTGCCGACCTAAAGGTGAAGGACATGAAGGCAGATCTCTCGCAGTCGGACAAGTGGACTCTGACAGCAGGTAAGATAGAGGCTAACGCATCTATGTCGGGCATCAACTTCGAGAGTGAAGAGAAAGAATACAACAGTTCGGACGAGACGTATGACCGTATCGATGACGTGAAGATCGATGGAGGCGGCATAGCAGGTTTCGGTCTTGCTTTCGACTTCGGTGCCATCTATAAGATTGACGAGGACTGGACGGTAAATGCTGCCGTGAAGGATCTCGGTTTCATCAGTTGGTCAAAGACACAGCAGGCTACATCCAGAACAAATACATTTGAGTTTGACGGATTCCACGACGTGTCGGTAAACTCTGACAGAGGCTCAACCATCGACGACCAGGCTGACAAGTATAGCGACCAGTTGGCAGACTTCTTCAATCTGAGCGACAATGGTAACGTAGGTGGACGCACCACGGGCATAGGCGCTACCGTAAACCTCGGTGCCACATATAATCTTCCCGTATATCGCAAGATGACCTTCGGAGCCCTCAGCACCACACATATCAATGGTGCTTATTCGTGGACTGAAGGTCGCCTGAGCGCCAACTGGGAACCTCTCAAATGGCTTGACGGTGGCGTGAGTTTCGCTGTAAACAGTTATACTACAAGCTTTGGTTGGGTACTCAATATCCACCCGTCAGGTTTCAACTTCTTCGTTGCCACCGACCACATCCTCGGCAAGGTGAGCAAGGAAGGCATTCCTCTGAGCGGAAACGCAAATGTGGCTTTGGGTATGAACATCACGTTCTAACCCAAAGAACATAGGAAGAATATTGAAAGAACATAGGAATAAAGCAACATAGCAAGTACGAGAAAGGGGCTACGCAATTAAGCGCAGCCCCTTTTTCGTGTATATGGTGGGCATTTACATAACCCACCATATTTTTATGTGTTAGCTTTATCTTAGTCGAGCCACTTCACATAAGAGAAGTCCTGACGGTAAGGCAGTAAGTCATTCTTTGGATACATACGTACGCAAACCTTGTAAGTGCCTGCTGTGTCAGGATTGTAAGTAGCCTTGAAGGTGTAGAGGTTGCCATCGTTTGACACCATCTCGAAAGGATAAACGGCGCTAATCTTGTCCTCGCCATTCTCGGTAACGACAGTCACGAGCTCCAGACCTACAGCATCATTCAAGCCAGCCTCGTCGATGGTGTAGCTGAATGTGTAGTCTGTACCGGTCTTTGCTCCGTCTACAGGATAGTCGGTCTCATTAGCCACCACCTTGATGCTGTCCCAACGCTCAGCCACGGTCTCCTTCCAGAGAGCGATGTCGCTTGCGATCTTGCAGTTGTTGTCAGCAAGCTTGTGGAAGCGCTCTGCCTGAGAGTTGTAATACTTGCTATAGTAGTCGTCGAGCTGACGCTTCATGGTGTAGTGAGGAGCGATAGTGGCGATAGAGTTCTTGATGACCTTTATCCAGTCAGCAGAGAAGCCCTTCTTGTTCTTGTTATAGTACATAGGCACAATCTCATTCTCGAGCAGACCATAGATGGTAGCGGCGTCGAGCTGATCCTGATAGCCCTGATTCTCATATGTGCGTTTCTCTGTCAAAGCCCATCCAGCACCCTCGCGGTAGCCCTCAAGCCACCATCCGTCGAGCACAGAGAGGTTGACAACACCATTCATCTCTGCCTTCTCGCCTGATGTACCCGATGCCTCGAGTGGACGAGTAGGAGTGTTCATCCAGATGTCCACACCCGACACGAGACGGCGTGCGAGCTGCATGTCGTAGTCCTCGAGGAAGATAATCTTGCCGAGGAACTCAGGACGCTGGCTTATCTCGAATATTCTCTTGATGAGACCCTGACCACCACCGTCAGCAGGGTGAGCCTTACCTGAGAAGATGAACTGTACTGGGTGCTCAGGATTGTTCACGATCTTGTTGAGTCTGTCAAGGTCGGTGAAGAGCAGGTGAGCGCGCTTGTAAGTAGCGAAGCGACGGCAGAAACCTATCATCAGAGCATCAGGATTAATCTTCTCGAGCAGAGAAACCACACGTGCAGGGTCGCCCTGATTCTTGAGCCAAGTGCCGCGGAACTGCTCCTTGATATAGTCTGTGAGTTTCTTCTTCAGAGCCATACGTGTAGCCCATATCTCCTCGTCAGGCACATTGTAGATGGCATGCCATATGCTCTCGTTTGACTGGTCGCCGAGGAATGCAGGGTCGAAATACTTGTCGTAAACCTTGCGCCACTCTGTAGCGGTCCATGTTGGCAGGTGCACACCGTTGGTGACGTAGCCCACTGCATTCTCTTCTGGGAAGTATCCCTTCCATATGCCTGCGAACATCTTCTGTGAAACCCATCCGTGGAGTTTTGACACACCGTTGACACCCTGGCAGGTGTTGATGGCGAAGGTAGACATAGAGAACTTCTCTGAGTGGTCGTCTGGGTTGGTACGTCCCATGCCGATAAACTCGTCCCAAGAGATGCCGAGCTTTTCAGGATAGCCGCCCATATACTTACCGAAGAGACCCTCGTCGAAGTAGTCGTGACCTGCTGGCACTGGAGTGTGGCAGGTGTAGAGACCTGAAGCGCGTACGAGTTCCATAGCCTGATTGAATGACATGCCCTGTGCTCTGTAGTCGCAGAGACGCTCGAGGTTGCAGAATGCTGCGTGACCCTCATTACAGTGGTAGATGTCCTTCTTGATGCCGAGAGCCTTCAGAGTGAGCATACCGCCGATACCGAGCAGTATCTCCTGCTTGATACGGTTCTCCCAGTCGCCGCCATAGAGGGCGTGGGTGATAGGACGGTCGTATTCTGAGTTCTTGTCGTTGTCGGTGTCGAGGAGGTAGAGGCTTACGCGACCTACATTGGCACGCCATACGCCTGCGTATACATTATAATTATTATAAGGCACAGCGATGAAGAGAGGATTGCCCTCAGCATCCTTCACGCGATCTACAGGCATGGAGTTGAAGTCCTGAGCGTCATAGTTGGCTATCTGCTGTCCGTCGATAGAGAGGCTCTGACGGAAGTAACCTGATCTGTAGAGGAAACCTACGGCACACATGTCCACGTTGGAGTCGGAAGCCTCCTTCAAGTAGTCACCTGCGAGCATACCGAGACCGCCTGAGTAGATTTTTACAGTCTGGTCGATACCATACTCCATACAGAAGTAAGCCACAGAAGCGCGCTTGCTGTCTGGCTTCACGCTCATGTACTCCTTGAACTTGTTGTACACGTCGTGCACATTCTTCATAATCTTCTTGTCCTTCACGATCTCCTCTTTGCGCTCGTAAGAGAGACGCTCGAGAAGCTGCACAGGATTCATGTTTACCTTCTTGTAGAGTTCTGGGTCGAGACTGCTGAAGAGGTCGCGTGCCTCGTAGTTCCATGCCCACCAGAGGTTGTGAGCCAGTTCGTTAAGACACTGGAGTTCTTCTGGGAGTGCTGATTTCACTGAAAGCTCCTTCCACATGGGAGCGTTTGTGTAGTCTGCTTTGATCTTCATTGGTGTAGTTCTTTTTATTTGATTTCGTTTGATAGTTTTCTTGTCTCAGCCTTGCGCAGGGCAAAGTCGTAGGCAGTATTATAATATGTAATGAATTGTTTCCACAATGCTTTCTTCGACAACTTCGACGCATTGTTTCTTGCCTTCGTCACCTCGGCATCTGTCATGCACGAGAACTCCACGATGGCATTCTCGATGGCATCCGATACCTCATGATAGTTGTAGTCGTCGCGGCGTATAACCTTCACGCCGTCCATGAGTTCGCCACTTCTCTTCAGCATGCTGTTTGTCCACATGCCAAATCCCGACAGGTTGGTCACGACGCATGGAGTCTTGAATGCCACAGCCTCGAGCGGAGTATATCCCCATGGCTCATAGTAAGAGGCATAGACGCAGAGGTCGTTGGCAGTCAGGGCGTCATAATATGACATGTTGAGTATGCCGTCGTCGCCCGTGAGATAGCATGGGAGGAATATCACGGTAACACGCTCATCCTTGCAGTTCCACAGTCCGAGGCATGCGCAGGTGTTCATCACCTTGTCCTCATTGAGGTTGTGGAGGTCGTGTGTCAGTTGTGGGTATCCCATAGGAGTGTCGTATACCTGACCTGTGGAAAGTCTCTCCTGCAGTTCCTTGCGAGGACCTACCGACCATCCTGGCACTTCCACGAATGCCAGCACGCGCTTATTCAATCGGTTGTCATAGCGCAGACGGTTTACTGAGTCGAGGAACACGTCAATGCCCTTGTTGCGGAATTCATAGCGTCCGCTCGTAGACACGATGACGGTGTCGTCGTCAAAGGATATTCCCGTCAGACAGTTTGCTATGTGCATGAGTTCCTTGCGGGCTTTGCGGCGCTTTGCCGTGAAGGATGCAGCCTTTGGCACAAAACTGTCGTCGAAACCGTTGGGCAGCACCACGTCACACTCCTTGTCGAGCAGTTCCTTGCATTCCGTAGCCGTAATGTCGCTCACGGTGGTGAAGCAGTCCACATTCAGCGCGGTCTGCTTCTCTATGGAGTGCTTGCTCTGCATGTTGAGTTCCCACGCCATCTGGTCGCCGTTGTAGGCCGAGAGATAGTTGTAGAGGGGCTTGTTGTTGCCGCATATGCTTCTGCCGATGCTCGTGGCATGAGTAGTGAAGATGGTCGCTACCTGTGGCAACACCTTATTAATATATAGCGCGCCCATGCCCGTCATCCATTCGTTGGCATGATATACCACGCGCTTGGTGTCGTCAAGGAAGAAGTGGAAATAACTCTCCACCACCTTGCCGGCGGCATAAGAAAACATGCTTGCTTCGTCGTAGTCACCATATGCGTGAAGGCTGTCCACCTGATAGTCTTCCCACATACGGGCATAGATGTCGTTCTTCTTTTCGAAGAACGGTTTGAAATCAACAAGTACGGCAACTGGCTGTCCTGGGATGTCCCATCGGCCAATCTTCAGGGCGAGTCCTTCCTCGTCTGCCTTGGCGCGCCAGTCTGCCATGAGAGATGTGTCTTCCTTGAAATATGGGCTTGGCACATCGTTCCAAACGTCAGGTCCGATGAAAATGAGGTTGTCACCGAGCTTTTCCGTCAGGGTCTTTGCTCTTGTGGACAGTACGGTGTAGATACCTCCGACCTTATTGCATACTTCCCAACTCGATTCGAGTATTACGTCGGGAAATAACATCTTATTATCCATATATGTATACACAGTTTGATTGCAAAGATACCACAAATGGAGCAGAAAAGAGTATAAATTTCGTGTAAAAAGATGAGAAATAGAGATTTTTCTTGATTTATATGGGTAACTTTGCCGGCGGTTAAACGTAACAATATGAGAAAGTTATTTCTATGTGCATTTATGGTCGTGGCTTTCGGCATAAATGCGATGGCTCAGGCGGTAAGCCCTTTTGTGGGTACTATATATAATAAGGAGTATAGCATCTACATTACTATCAATGCCGCGGACAAGAATGTGGTCATCCCCAATCAGGAGGTGATGGGCGAGATGGTGGGATATATCGGCGACCAGAAGGATTTTCGCAAGTGGCTCATCCTCGACTGCGAGGAGAAGTCGAAGAAGTCGCTCGTCTTGCAGATTACTAATGACGAGGGAAGCGAGGACCTGGAGGCTTTGCTCTCGTGCGAGAATGACTCCGTGTATAAACTCAAGCAGTTGGGTGGCAGCACGCTGAAGATTGCCCGCAACCGCAAGTGGCAGAAGTTGCCCCAGACGTTGGAGTTTGTGAGCAAGCAGAGGAAACGTTGAAATAAGGAATAACCCCTCCCTGACCCTCCCCAAGGAGGGAAGAGAAATGCATTTCATAGTAGGTGCTGCGTCCTCGCTGCACCCTTCGCTTGCTTGATTTTTTTTGTTTGAGGGGCAAAGCGAGGACGCTTCGCCTCCTATTAAATGTTGCAATCCATAGGAGGTACAGCGCCCTCGCTGTACCCACTTGCAAGTGAATGCGCCCTATAAGGGCAACTAAATATAAATCACGTAGATGTAATTTAGTTGCCCTTACAGGGCGCAGAGATGTATTGAGCCACATAAACCCAGGGTGTTACCCTGGGCTATATTTAGTTGCCCTTGCAGGGCGAATTTTACACCAAGTACTGTGAAGAGATGCTCTCGTTGTTCTCCACGCGGCGTATGGTCTCGGCGAAGATGTCGGCTACGGAGAGCTGCTTCACCTTGTCGCAACGCTTGGAGTAAGGGATAGAGTCGGTGAACACCATCTCCTCGAGAGCCGAAGTCTGAATTCTGTCGGAAGCGGGACCGCTCATCACGCAGTGGCTCGCGCATGCTCTCACGCTGTTGGCACCTGCTGCCATCATCACGTCGGCAGCCATTGTGATAGTGCCTGCTGTGTCCACCATGTCATCGATGAGCACCACGTCGGCGCCCTTCACGTCACCGATAATCTGTATGGAAGCCACCTCGTTGGCCTTCTTGCGTGTCTTGTTGCACAACACCAGTGGGCAGTTGAAATATTTGGCATAAGTGCTTGCGCGCTTCGTACCGCCTACATCGGGAGCCGCTATGACGAGATTCTTCAGTTTGAGACTCTCCACGTAAGGTATCAGCACGCTACTTGCGTAGAGGTGGTCAACAGGCACATTGAAGAAACCCTGTTCCTGGTCGGCATGCAAGTCCATCGTGAGCACGCGGTCGATGCCTGCCACCGAGAGCATGTCTGCCACGAGTTTTGCGGCGATGCTCACACGAGGTTTGCTCTTGCGGTCCTGTCGGGCCCATCCGAAATAAGGCATTACGGCATTGATGGTGCGTGCGGAAGCGCGCTTTGCGGCATCAATCATGAGAAGGAGTTCCATGAGGTTGTCGGCATTGGGGAATGTGCTCTGCACGAGGAATACGTCCTTTCCGCGTATAGACTCTTCGAAGCATACCTCAAACTCTCCGTCGGCAAAGTGGGTTACTGACATGCTACCCAGTTTGCAGTCTAATGACTTGCAGATTCTTTCTGCCAGGTATTTCGTGCTTGTGCCCGAGAATACCATAAAGGAGTTGTTGTCACTCATTATTTAGCGTTGTTTGAAATGGAATGTTACATTCCTTTGAGAAAAGTTTTATTTTTGTTTTGCAAAATTACAAATAACCATCGGTATATGCAATTATATGACAAATAAAAACTACCTTTGTGGGGCTTTTCTGTTTTACGCTGCCTTTGTGCGGCATAATCCTTACAATTTGTTTGATGAAGATAGATAATGTTAATTTTCAGGGAGTAGACACTCCCGTATATATCATGGAGGAGTCGCTCCTCCGCCGCAATCTTGAGTTGATATCGCGCGTGGCGTCCGAGGCTGGCGTGGAGATAATCCTTGCCTTCAAGGCTTTTGCTTTGTGGCGCACGTTTCCCATCTTCCGCGAGTATGTCCACGCTTCCACAGCAAGTTCTTTGTATGAGGCAAGGCTCGGTTTCGAAGAGTTTGGTTCACCTGTGCACGCCTATTCTCCCGCCTATACCGACGGCGAGATAGGCGAGATAGCCCACATGTCGAGTCACCTCACTTTCAATTCCTTGAGCCAGTATGAGCGTTTTGCTGAAAAGGCGAAGGCGGCAAATAAAGATGTGTCGCTTGGTCTGCGCATCAATCCCGAGTATTCCGAGGTAGGCACGGATTTGTATAACCCCTGCGCTCCCGGCACGCGCTTTGGCGTCACGGCCGACAAGTTGCCCGCCATCTTGCCCGAAGGCATCGACGGATTTCATTGTCATTGCCATTGCGAGAGCGGGGCGGACGTGCTGCAGAGGTCGCTCGCGCATATAGAGGAGAAGTTCTCGGGATGGTTTAACCAAATAAAGTGGCTCAACCTTGGCGGCGGTCACTTGATGACCCGCAAGGATTATGACGTGGAGTTGCTCATCTCCATCCTCAGGGGTCTGCATGCCCGCTATCCTCATCTGAAGATAATCCTCGAACCTGGTAGCGCCTTTGCCTGGCAGACGGGTCCGCTCGTGTCGGAGGTGGTTGACATCGTGGAGGACAAGGGCATCAAGACCGCCATACTGAATGTGAGTTTCACCTGTCATATGCCCGACTGTCTGGAGATGCCCTATTGGCCCACGGTGCGCGGGGCGGAAAATATCGAGGACTGCCAACCGAAGGATGAGGCGATGCATGAACCCTTCGTCTATCGCTTGGGAGGCAACTCCTGTCTGTCGGGCGATTTCATGAGCGCGTGGCGGTTTGGCCACGAACTGCAGGTGGGTGAGAAAATTATTTTCGAGGACATGATACACTACACCACGGTGAAGACATGCATGTTTAACGGCATACACCATCCATCGCTCGCGCTTCTCCATATGGACGGCGAACTCGAGGTGCTTCGTTGCTACGGATATGAAGATTATAAGCAGAGGATGGACTAAGTGGTGGGGAAAAGTGACTTTGTGCGATATAATTTTTTTACACCTTATTATATTAATACGAGGCGCTTGAAAGAGGCAAAAATGGGGCAAAATCAAACTTTTTTTGAAATTTCTTCTAAAAACGTTTGGAGGTTTCGGGATAAAGTCATACCTTTGCACCGCATTTAGCGAAATGCAATACGAAATTTATTGAGAAAAGCAAAAAGGGAATGTTAGTGCAGACACCAAATGGCGGTTGTGTTGCGACGCAATTCTTGTCCAGTCTACGCTGACAAACCTGTTTTTTTTGACTTGCATATGCGGAAATAGCTCAGTTGGTAGAGCACAACCTTGCCAAGGTTGGGGTCGCGGGTC
>CAVKNF010000065.1:0-13136 GCA_963657415.1 bacterium
TTTATGTCAGGCATCTTCACGCCTTCCGCATTGTATGTTATCATTGTCGTTTACTAAATTTCGTCTATTTCAAGAGTTTTCTTTCTTCTACATTTTCAAGAACCTTCATCTGTTGAATGGCTATTTGGTTCAATTTGATGAGTCTCTCAGGCTGTGGCATACCATCATTGATAAAAACAGCATTGAGATTCTCCATATTTGAAAGACAAATGAGTTCGTTTATTGTAGCATAATCTCTGATGTTGCCTTTCTTGTCAGGATTCTGCTCGCGCCATTGCCTTGCCGTCATGCCAAACATAGCAATATTGAGAACATCCGCTTCGTTGGCATATGTCATTGAAGCTTGTTCACGTGTCACCTCCGCAGGAATAAGATTGGCTTTGATAGCATCCGTGTGAATATGGTAGTTAATTTTAGACAACTCGCGTTTTGCCGTCCAGCCTATCAGTTTTTGTTGTTCTTCTTTTAGTCGTTGGAACTCCTTTATCAAATATAATTCAAACTCTACAGAGACCCAACTTGCAAACTTGAACGCAATGTCCTTTTGTGCATATGTTCCTCCGTTTGCTCCGCTTTTACAAATTATGCCAACTGCATTTGTCAGTTCCACCCAGCGAGTAGGACTCATAGTGAAAGCATGTGAACCTGCTTCCCTCAAAAGGGGGTCGAATTCGACCCCTTTGAAGTTTGGGTTATTCAACTGCTCCCAAAGTCCAAGATATTCCAAAGTATTTTTCGAACGCAACCAATTCTTTACAACATCCTTTGGTTCTATTGCATTCTTTTGTCTTGCAATATCAGTGATGCTGATATAATCAACGCCATCTTTGGACAGAGTTTTTATCGCTTGGTTCTTAACAACTATTTTTGACATGACTTTATGAAAATCTGTGGAAACAATGTATCTACGGCAAGAACTTTGTCACGTCCTTGCCAAAGTGTTTCAAGGTGCGTACGGCGGAAGAGGACAGGGCTCCCAGTTCAGGGCGTGCGAAGAAAATTACTGTCTCCAAGCCGTCGCCCAAAAGACGGTTGTATTCCGCCTGATTGCGTTCGTATTCGAAATCCTGCACGTTGCGCACACCCTTCACTACAGCAACGGCACCATGACGCGCAGCGAGGTCTGCAGCCATGTCGTTGTATGCTTCCACAATAACGCGTGGCTCGTCCTTATATACTGCAGTTATCTGGTCGATACGGCGTTGCAGGTCACCAGACTCTGTCTTATGTGGGTTGTAGCCGATGCCTACGACAACTTTGTCAAATACAGTGAGTGCACGCTCAACTATGTCAGCGTGTCCGATGGTGAATGGGTCAAAAACACCCGTGAATATTGCTGTGCGCACGATAGTCCGTTTTTGTTGAAATATATTTCAGTAATGCACTTTAGTCGAAGAGAGTGGGTTCTGCGGCATTGCTTCCTATGATATTGCGTCCGAAATGGCGATAAGCGAGTTCGGTGGCGACACGTCCGCGCGGTGTGCGCTTGATGAAACCCTCCATGATGAGGAAGGGTTCGTAGACTTCCTCCACGGTGCCGGCATCTTCGCCTATGGCTGTGGCAATGGTAGAGACACCCACAGGACCGCCATGAAACTTGTCGATGATGGTGAGGAGTATCTTGTTGTCTATCTCGTCCAAACCGTAACTGTCGATATTGAGCGCCGTGAGAGCCATGTTGGCAATGGCGAGGTCGATGGTGCCCGTGCCCTTCACCTGGGCAAAGTCGCGCACACGACGCAGGAGAGCATTGGCGATACGCGGCGTGCCACGTGAGCGGCGGCTTATCTCCATGGCGGCGTCCTCCTTTATGGGCACGCGCATGATGGAAGCCGATCGCTTGATAATCTTCTTTATCGTCTCGGGGTCATAGTATTCCAGATGGAGATTGATACCGAAGCGGGCGCGCAGAGGAGCCGTCAACATACCGCTGCGGGTGGTAGCGCCGACGAGAGTGAAAGGATTGAGGTCTATCTGGATGCTGCGTGCCGAGGGACCCTTGTCAATCATGATGTCGATGCGATAGTCCTCCATGGCGGAGTAGAGATATTCCTCCACCACAGGATTGAGACGGTGTATCTCGTCGATGAAGAGCACGTCATTATTCTCGAGTGACGTAAGGATGCCGGCAAGGTCGCCTGGTTTGTCGAGCACCGGACCTGATGTTATCTTGAATCCTACGCCAAGTTCGTTGGCGATGATATTGCTCAGAGTGGTCTTTCCCAGTCCTGGAGGACCGTGAAGGAGCGTGTGGTCGAGCGGTTCGCCACGGTATTTGGCAGCCTCTACAAACACCCTCAGATTGTCCACGACATTCCTTTGTCCGCTGAAGTCATCGAAACTCAGCGGGCGGAGAGCGTTTTCAAACTCCTTCTCGGCAGAACCTGAGGAGCCGTGTATGTCAAATTCGTCTTGCATAGCGTTCGTTGCATTCAGGGCAGAGACCCTTTATCACATAGTTGATATTCTGAAGTGAGAAGCCATCGGGCAGTTGCACGCTTGGCACATGTATCTGCTTGAGGCAGAAGGTGCGGTGGCACTTGGTGCAATAGAAATGCGTGTGCTCATCCTGTGGCACGCAGTCGCAGTCGTCGTCGCAGACGGCATACTTCATGGCGCCAGACCCGTCGTCGATGGCATGGATGAGTTGATGGAGGAGAAAGAGCGACAGTGTGCGCGATATGGTGGACTTGTCCACCGTAGGGAGCAGGCGCTCGAGGTCGGAAAGCGACAATGCCTGGTTACCCCGAAACATATTGCGAAGCACAAGCAGACGTATGGCTGTGGGCTTTATGTCACGGTGATGCAGTTTCTCTATGAAGAAATCCTCGCTCTCCATCATCTTCAGTCTATTTGTTGCCGAGCAGTTCCACGGCTTTCATCACGACGTGGCTCTCCTCGTTCATTATCTTATAATATTCCGACATGTCCCAAATGTCGCGGGCAATGAGAGCCTTGAGTTGGGTCTTTATCATATGCTCGCTGTCACGGCGCTCTTCTTCGTCCTTGAGTTTCACCTTCTCCTTTTCACCCTCGGTGTAGACAGCCTGGAGGAGTTCGTCGGGAACAAGGAACTCAGTCTCAAACTTGTCGAATGTCTTATAGAGTTTATGGAGTTTCTTGCGGTTTTGGTCTACATAGCGCAGTGTCTGCTGGATGATGATGCCCTTGGCAGCCAGTTGGCGATGGTAGGCAGTATACTGCGTGGTGTCGAGAGGTACGAAGAAATCGGGCATTATGCCGCCTCCGCCATAGACGGTCTTATGGAGGCGGAGAGTCTGAAACTTCAATGAGTCTGCGAAATGTATGCTGTCGCGGCTATAGAGTTCGCCATGCTTGAAGCGGTTTTCTATGTCCTGCTCGTAGTCTTTCTGCTCACCCTTCTCGTAAGGTTTCTGGATGCATCGTCCGGAAGGAGTGTAATAATGTGCCACGGTGATGCGGAGCATCGAACCGTCAGGATATTCTATCGGGCGCTGCACAAGACCCTTGCCGAAGGAGCGACGTCCTATGATCTGACCGCGGTCCTGGTCCTGTATGGCACCGGAAAGTATCTCCGCTGCCGAGGCAGAGTATTCATTGACGAGCACCATCACCTTGCCGTCGAGGAGACGTCCCTTGCCGTCGGCACGGAATTCCTGTCGCGGGTTTGTGCGTCCCTCGGTATATACTATGAGGTCATTCTTCTGCAAGAACTCGTTGGCTATGCGGACGGCACTCTGCAGATAGCCTCCGCCATTCTCCTGAAGGTCGATGATGAGGTCTTGCATGCCATGGCGCTTCAGCGAGTCAACGCATGCCATGAACTCCTGATAGGTGTTGGCACCGAAACTGCCTATCTTGATGTAGCCAGTGTTAGGGCGTATCATGTAGGACGCATCCACCGTCTTGAGTGGTATCTTGTCTCTCGTCACGGCAAAGGTCAGAGTGTCGCTGATGCCACGACGCACCACGCCGAGTTTCACCACCGAACCCTTCTTGCCTCTGAGACGGCGCATGATCTCGTCGCGTCTCATCTTCACACCCGCGATGACGGCAGTGTCTACCTTCACTATCCTGTCGCCGGCAAGGATGCCTACCTTCTCCGAAGGACCGTTGGCTACGGTCTGGATGACGAGCAGAGTGTCCTGAGAGATATTAAACTGTATGCCCACTCCCTCGAAAGATCCCTCAAGCGGTTCGGTGAGAGACTTTGTCTCCTTGGCTGTGGTATAGGTGGAGTGCGGATCAAGTTCCTTGAGCATGCCACGGATGCCGTCCTCTGCAAGTTTGTCGGCATTTACGGTGTCGACATAGAGTTCGGTGACAGCCATCTGTGTCATATAGAGTTTCTGCAGTGCAGAGTTAATCTTTGCGTTATGCTGTGCGCAGGCAGAGAGTGACATTGCCGTTGCAGCGGCAATCATTGCAAGTTTTCTCATTATTCTAATCTGTTATTGTGTCTTCTTCCGGTCGGTCTTCCTCCACCACGAGGTTGTCGATGATAAACTTCTGACGCTCCATGGTGTTCTTTCCCATATAGTATTCGAGGAGTTTGCCCACCTGGTCGTTCTTATGCAGAGTAACCTGCTCCAAGCGTATGTCGGGACCGATAAAACCGGCAAACTCTTCTGGTGATATCTCGCCAAGACCCTTAAATCGTGTTATCTCCGGGTCGGGAGCAAGTTCCTTGATGGCAGCAAGTCGCTCCTCCTCGCTATAGCAATAGCGCGTGATGAAGTCCTTTGGTTTCTCTTTGCGTGCCGCCAGTCGCTCGTCCTCAGCCTTGACTACAGCCTTGTCCTTAATCTTCGTGCGACGGTTGCGTACACGGAAGAGCGGTGTCTGCAGCACATAAACGTGCCCCTTCTTCACCAGTTCGGGGAAGAACTGCAGGAAGAAAGTGATGATGAGCAGACGTATGTGCATGCCGTCGACATCGGCATCGGTGGCTACTATCACCTTATTATAACGCAGACCGTCGAGACCGTCCTCGATGTCGAGGGCTGCCTGCAGGAGATTAAACTCCTCGTTGGTGTAGACCACCGTCTTGGTGAGGCCGAAGGAGTTGAGCGGTTTGCCTCGCAGAGAGAACACCGCCTGAGTGTTGACATCGCGACTCTTGGTGATGGATCCCGAAGCAGAGTCACCCTCGGTGATGAAGATGCTCGACTCCTCCTTGCGCTCATTCTTGGCATCAGAGAAATGTATGCGGCAGTCACGCAGTTTGCGGTTGTGGAGATTTGCCTTCTTGGCGCGTTCCCTTGCCAGTTTGGTCACGCCCGCCATAGCCTTGCGCTCGTGTTCGCTCTCCTTGATTTTGCTTTCTATCACCTCCGTCACGTCGGTGTGGATGTGGAGATAATTGTCCACCTCCTTCTTCACGAAGTCGCCCACAAACTTATTGATGCTCTCGCCGCCTGGACTCATCGCCAGCGAACCGAGTTTTATCTTTGTCTGCGACTCGAAGATAGGTTCCTCGACATTGAGCGCTATGGCGGCAACGATACCGTTGCGGATGTCGCCCGACTCATATTTGCCAAAGTATTCCTTTATCGTCTTGGCGATGTGCTCCTTGAAAGCGCTCTGATGCGTACCGCCCTGAGTGGTGTGCTGACCGTTGACAAACGAGTGATACTCCTCACCATACTGATTGGTATGGGTGAAGGCTATCTCGATGTCTTCGGCTTTCATATGTATGATGGGATAGAGGGCATCGGTGGTCATATTGTCGCGCAGGAGATCTTCGAGTCCGTTGCGTGACAGTATGCGCCTGCCGTTATACATGATGGTAAGTCCGGAGTTGAGATAGGTGTAATTGCGGAGCATGGTCTCCACAATGTCGTCCTTGAACTTGTAATTAATGAAGAGAGTATTGTCGGGCTTGAAGTATATGTAAGTGCCGTTCTCGTCTTCCGTATCTGTAGTGGTGTCTTTCTGAAGAATACCCTTTTCAAAGATGGCTGTCCTGACCTTGCCGTCGCGATAGGAACGCACCTCAAAGTGCTCGCTGAGGAAGTTTACGGCCTTGATACCCACGCCGTTCATGCCCACAGACTTCTTGAATGCCTTGGAGTCATACTTACCGCCGGTATTGAGTTTGCTCACGGCATCCACGAGTTTTCCCTGCGGTATGCCGCGACCATAGTCGCGCACGGTGACAGCAAGATTGTCGTCTACATCGATCTCTATTCTCTTGCCCGCATTCATGCGAAACTCGTCGATGGAGTTGTCGATGGTTTCCTTGAGCAAGACATAGATGCCGTCTTCGGGCATACTGCCGTCACCAAGGCGTCCGATATACATACCAGGGCGCATACGGATGTGCTCCACATCGGTAAGGGTCTTGATGTTGGAGTCTACATATTCTGTCTGCGGTTGGATTGGGTCTTTGGTTTCTTCTGACATTCTTTTCCTTTATCTACTTTCTATAGTTTGCGGTGGAAATTTACAGAATCCGCCTACAGGGTCTTCTTGTAGCAGCGGCGACGCTTGTGCACGGTGACATCAAGTTCGCTCCACTGGCTCTGCACGGCGTGGTTGGTCTCCATCTCCACCTGAGTCTCGCCCCATTCCCATCCATACTTGACATAGCGAGGTATGAGGTCAGCGAAGAGCAGCGCGTTGGCTCCCTTCTTGCGATATTCGGGAAGCACTCCCACGAGCAGACAGTCCACGACCTTGGTCTTGTGAAACTTCAGCGCGCGGAGTATGTGCCACCAGCCGAAGGGGAAGAGGCGACCGCGGCGACACTTCTGCAATGCTCGGCTGAGCGAAGGGATGGTGATGCCTATGCCCACGAGTTTGTTGTCGCAGGTGGAGTCCTCGATGAGGGTGATGATGTTATAGTCTACGAATGACAGATACATCTCCACATACTGGTCTATCTGCCTCTGCGTGAGTTCGCTATATCCGTAGAGGTCCTTGTAGCAGGTGTTTATCACCTCAAAGATCTTCTGTCCGTAGCCACCCTCATAGACCTCCTTGCGATTCTTGAGTTTCTTGACACGCAGACCATAGCGGCCTTCTATCATCTTAGATATCTTGGCATAGCGTGCAGGCACAGTGGCAGGGATAGGCAGTTTGCACTCCACATAGTCATTGTCCTTCTCCCATCCGCCGAGTTTCTCCATGTGCTGGGGATAGTAAGGATAATTATAGGGTGTGGTCATAGTGCCCAACTGGTCGAAACCGTCGGTAAGCATGCCCTCGGGGTCCATGTCGGTAAATCCGAGCGGACCCACTATCTGATTCATTCCATGCTCACGCCCCCAGTCTTCCACTGCCTTGAGCAGAGCGCCGGAGACTTCCAAGTCGTCGATGAAGTCTATCCAACCGAAGCGCACGTCCTTGCGGTCCCAGCGTGAGTTGGCTTTGTGATTGATGATGGCAGCCACGCGTCCCACGGGTTTGCCATCCTTGTAAGCGATGAAATATTCTGCCTCACAAAATTCAAAAGCGGCGTTCCTATCCTTGCTGAGAGTGTTCATCTCATCGAAGAAGAGGTTAGGAGCGTCATACTCATTGCCTTCATAGAGGTCGTAGTGCACGTCTATGAACCGCGCAAGGTCTTTCTTTGTCGTGACCTTACGAATTTCGACATTTGCCATTTCGTATCAAGTAATTTGTTTCTTCTTATAAAGGTGGGTTATATAAATGCCCAGTATATGCTATTGCAAATTTAGATAAAAATATCGGAAACGGCAATAATTAGTCTGTAATTCATACCACAATCCCGTATGCGAGGGCGAAGCGAGGAGGTGAGGCGCCCTCGCTTCGCCCTCTCGAGCAAACAATGGTAAAGTAGGAGGTACGGCGCCCTCGCCGTACCAGTCGTAAGCAAGAAAAAGGTCTCCCACAGATTTCACAGAACTCACGGAATATGAAGTGGCGCCATGGCACCACTCTTCTGTGTTATCTGTGAGATCTGTGGGAGAAAATATATTTCGTGGGATGCGAGTGGTACAGCGAGGGCGCTGTACCTCCTAAAACTATACTTTCTTACAAAGAAGAAGGATATGTCGATCTGAGGAGTCGGTGGTGCCGAAGATATAATGGCTGCCGCCATCCTTTAGTTTAAGGCGCTTGCGCAGTTCTTGCGCCGTGAGGGGAAAGTTGCGCACAGCAATGTTGGCACTCGCAATGCCATCAAGCATATGGCGCAACTCCTTCTTATTCATCGATGACATGGCGATAACAAAGAAGCGTCTGCCGGGAACCCCCTCCCTTTCATCGTGCGAGAGGAAGAGATTGGAGTTCTTACCTATCTTGCTGACACCATATTTCTCGCAAAGCAAAGAGAAGCATCCTGCCTTCATGACGGAAGCATTGGGCTCGAATAGATAAAGGCAGTCCTGTTGATTAGCATCCGTAATGTCGTCAGCAAGAGCGACATTGGCGAGATACTCTTCGACGAGAGAATATGATAGAGTTTGGTCATTGTTGACGCAGTATACACGGATGTCATCTTCTGCCGTTTCCTGTCGGGTAAGGACAAGAAGGAGTTCCTTGCACTCATTATCCACGGAAACGATATGCACCTCACTGACACCATGGAGTTCGCTGACGGCTTTGCGCCAGTCGAGCATGGGAGAGAGTTTCACCATCACCACCGTAGCCTTCCGCAGGAGCAGGTCATTGAGGGCGATGACATTTGGAGTGCAGTCTTCGATGGCATATGTCCTGCCACCATTGGCATCACGACGTGCAGGGTCGAGATATATGAAATCTTGCGGTTTTATCGTTTCCAATACGCTCTCGCCATCGCCACACACCACCTCTGCTCCATTGAGTCCTAACTCATGGAAGTTGTGAAGGGCGATGTCACATAGATGCGGCTGCATCTCCACATATGTGGAAGCGTCAAACTGGCGCGAGAGATAGGAGAAGTCCACACCAAAGCCACCTGTGAGGTCCACCATACTGCCAGACGTCATCACTCCATCTGCAAGGAGCCGCTCTACGACAGACACCTTATAGTGAGCCGTGGCGGCACTGCTGCATTGCTCCATCGAGAGATGTGGAGGATATATCATCTGAGGTTTTGCTGCCCATTCCGGCAGTTTCGTCCTTGCCGTCTGCCATCCCGCTATCTGCGAGAGGGCAAAGTTCATGTCGACAGCAGAATCCCTCTTGGAAGACAGAGCAAGGTTTCTCACGTCTTCATTCCTGTGGTCGTCGATAAACTTGCGTGTGTCGTCGTTTATATTGAGCATTGCTATGGAAATAAAAATCCTGCGGGTTTAGAGAGCCCGCAGGATTCGTTAGTACATATTATGTAAGTGTGTATTACTTATTCAGATACTTCTTGCCATTCTTGATGACGATGCCCTTGTAAGAAGCATCCACCTTCTGGCCAGCAACATTGTAGATAGCGCCATCCTCAGTCTCAGCCTTTACTGCAGAGATGCCAGTAGCAGCAATCTCGTTCTCTGTAGCCTCGCGGAACTCGAAGTCGTCGATAAGGAGGTCGCCATAAGTAGCAGTATCAGATGACTTTGGATTCATAACCACGAGGTTGATCTGTGTCTGCTCCTTAAGCTGGAATGTGTAGGTCACGAGAGTCCACTCGGTAGTGCTAAGGAGATCTGTATAATCACCATACGAATAGCTGCCCATCTTGTTATTCTTAGAATCCCAAGGAGCATAACCTGGACGAGCCTCAGCCTTGTTCTCAGCATCAGCTACAGACTTAGCATAGAACTGCATTGTGTACCATCCTTCAGGGAGCAAGAATTCCTTTGAAGCAAGACGCTTGTTAGATGTAGCGTTCTTCACGCATACTGAATATTCACCGCTGTGAGCGTCAGTGCTCTTTGAGAGAGTAGCGTTAGAAGCAGTTGTTGTAGTAGACACCCAACCTGTAGGCTGTGAATCAGACTTCCACTCCTCGAAACCACCATTGGTGAATGTCTCAAGACCACCTACCTTCTCATACACATGGAGAGTGAATGATGACTGAGCAGAGAGATATGTGTCAGTCTCTGACACCATAGCAGTAATCACGCAAGTACCAGTACCCATAAGAGTAATCTTACCACTAACTATTACAGCCACCTTACCGTCGGAAGTAGAGTATGACACATTACCGTCTGAATTGTTTGTAAGCGCCATAATTGGGGTTCCGCCCAATTCTACAGAATATTCACTTGCCATCCACTTGAAGTCAGGCTTCTGCTTGTTAGACTGCAACTTGAGGTCATTTGCATCAAGGACATAAACCTGTCGCTTGTCATTGTAGGTTACCACGTAGCAGTAAACATCATATTTCTGTGTTGTGTAGAATTTAGTGTCTGTGAACAAGCCAGCAACATCATAGATGTTAATCTGATCGCCAGCCTCATCCTCGATGGCTACAGACTTATAGTTGTCTGCTCCATATGTAGTGCCGATAGCCTCTGCCTGGAAAGTCACATTAGCGAACTTCACATATTCAGCCTCGTATTTGCTATAAGAGCTAACGGCATCGTCAATAGCGATGCTCAGTGCTGACACCTCGTTGTCGCTTGAAGCGATAGTGATATTCTCAAAGCCGTCTTCTACAGCGAGTTCACCAAGTCCGTTATACTTATAGAGCTTACCTGCCACCTTACCGGTGATCTTGTCACCCTTCTTCAGAGACTTTGCGTTTTCAGCGTAGAGGAGATAAGAGTTAGAACCGTCGTTGACGAAGATATTCTTACCAGAAACACCTGTCACGAGAAGATTCTCGAAAGTGAATGTAACCTCTGCTGCGTTGGCATAAGACGTAGCTTTACAAGCCTGGCGAAGACCTGTGACAGTGTTGTAGTTTACAATCTCCTTGATGACATAAGTGTTTGTCACTACATCTGACTTCTTGCCGTCTGCATCTTCAGCCCACGCATTGATAGTATAAGTGTCTCCTGCATTAAGAATCAATGCATCATACTCGCCATATGTATATTCTTTCTCGTCTTGGTCACCTTCTATTGTATACTTGATAGTGCAACCCTCAGCAGCAGTCATGGTTATATTCTGGTCACCATAGTAAGTGCCGCTTGCAGGCTTGATCACTGGCTTTGCCACTGTGCCCTCGGCTGCCGCTGTGGTTACCACGATTTGGGACATACGCACCTGACTGCTGGAAGCAGTAAACGTTACAGACTCTGCATCACCAGTCCAAGTTCCGATTTTACCTTCATTGGTGTAAGTACCTTCTTTTGCAGTAAAACGACCAGGACCATATTGTTCACTTCCGCTTGCAGTACAAGTGAACTCAATACTTGCAATATTGCCAATAGTAGAAGAAACGGTCATTGTTTCATTTGCGTAGCAACGATAATTATCAGTTCTACCAAATGTACCCTCGGTGAATGCAATGGTAATTCCATCCTTGGTGATTTCGTCTGGCGAGGAAGTTGACGTATTGGACGTTTTATCCGTACCAGCGACAAACGTCACAGTCGTCTGTGCGGAAGCCGTAACAGCGAGCACCGCAGCAAACAAAGCGAGTAGAAGTTTTTTCATAGATTAAAATTTTTGATTGTTAATGTATATTATATCCACGGCAAAGTTACGACAGAAATCTCGCTATGCCAAACTTTTCCAGTAAATATTTTGTTAATATTCAGTTAATTGCGGTATTTAGCCACCATTACAAGGCACATTATTACATTATGAAAACAAAATGCCCAGGGCATCGTTGCATTGCAACTCTACCCTGGGCTATATTTAATTGCCCCTTACAATGGGGGTGTAGGCATTACCAGTTGTTGGTAGCCAAAGTGCCGTACCACTTCAGGCAGGTATTCACGTGACCAACCCACCAACTGTGGAACAGTTTTACCTTGTCTGTGCCAAACGCGTTAACCAATGCTTCTGCGTTAGAGTAAGGCACGATATCGTCGTTTCTGCTGTGATACAGCTTTATCTGGTGCGTCGGTGTCCATCCCGTTGTCAGGTCATTCTTGTCAAGACACTGATAGAGAGCCTTTGTCATCTCAGACTCCTTGTCAAGAGCATCCTTGCTCAACATGTCATTGACAGAAATCTTGTCCTTGCCGAGGAGTTGCTTCAACTTGGCAATGAGGTCTTCGGAGTTGGTCTGCTTGGCAGCGATGAGTTTGTCCATCTCGTCCTTCACATTGAGATATGCTTCGCTATAGAAGTCTTCCTCTTTCCACTTACCCAAGATGTCAGGATAGCAATAGAGCATAGACTTGATGACGATAGGCAGGATTACAGGATAAGAGAGACTCTTGGCTGTGTAGTAGTAGTCCATGGTCTTTCTTGGGCTGTAAGGGCCTGAGCAGCAGTAAGAGTAGGCGAAACGCCACTTGCTGGCAAGGTCAGGGTGTGTGTCGAGATACTTGTGTACAGCCAAGGCATTACCACCGCCCTGAGAAGCGCCGAGCACATACATCTTCCAGTCGTCCTCCATCTTGGTGTTCTTGCCCTTTCTTCTCTCGAAAACTTTGTAACCAGCCTCGAGAGCGTCTATAGAGTTGATGGCGCACACCTCGTGGTTGAGGTAAGGATGCAGTTTGTCCTTTGTTTCGCCATAGCCGATATAGTCAGGCATAATCAGCAGACAGTCGCCACAGGCGCTTTGCTCAATAGAGGCACTTTTGGTAGGACGCTCATCATCGCTCAGGATGGTGTAGTGCTCCATAAGGTAGATGTTATCTGGGTCAAGATCGCGCCAACCGAAAAGCCAATACTGTCCCCATGAGACCATGGAAGAAAGTTTGATAGAATTGCCAAACGGATCCTTGCTCCAATACGTGTAGTTATAGGATATAAATCGCAGGGCGACACCGTTTACGCCCTCCTTGGCTGCCACTGCTTTCTGTATCGAGTCAACTTTGTGTTCGAACGCTTCACGCAAAGAGTCTTTGGTCGCGTCACCCGTTTCGCCATCGAACAGTTTATCAGCCATCTCATCCGCAGTGAGAATGGTGGAATCGCAGATGACTACTTCGGATGTGTAATCATCCGGATCTGTGTTTTTGCCGTCATTGTCGCCGTAATTGTCACCGCTACAGGCTGTGAATGACAATCCCATCACCGTAGCCAGCAATAGGCTAATGTAAAAAGGCTCTTCCGTTAAATGCGTAGACGCTTGTCGTGTAAGGCGTAGAGTTTTAGAGTGAAAAATTCATCGTTTCTGAACCCATACATTTGCCGTTTCAAGACTT
>CAVKNF010000066.1:0-4757 GCA_963657415.1 bacterium
ACGAGGTTCTTGCCCTTCATGATGTAGACCACCGATCCGGCGTGCGGATAGTAGTTGGTGAGGTTGCCCTCTGAGTCCTTCGAGGTACACATCACGTCGTTGTCGACACGCCATGTCTCAAAGGCACCACGGTCTATCTTGTCAGATGAAGACACGCCCTTGAGCAGACGCAGGTTGCCGAGCAGGTCGCGGTCGGTGTCATAGTTGATAAACTGCTTCAGCGACGCCACGCTCTCTATCGGGTTCTTAGCCTCACACTGGTCGATATGCTTTGACTTCTCCGTCAACTGATAGTTGAGGTTAGCGTCAGCCACCTTATAGTTATATCCCGAGAGGGTATTATTCGTAGCGGCAACACTGCCATAGTTGACCAATGAATTGTAGATATGGTCAGTATCCGCCGCGCCGTTATAGGTCGTGCTGTTGTCGGCACCCACTGTCGTGCCCTCCACAGTGAGGTTTACGCCATAGCCGTGCTCCTTGATGCACAGAGCACAACCCGTGCTGCTCACCTTATTGTCACGGAACAGTGCCTCATATATCAAGGCTTTGTCGATGTTGGCGATGTTCACGAGGTTGGTGGCGGAAGCATCATTGTCGCGCACGATGATATTGCGCAGAGCCACGTGTCCGCCATTGTTGTATGGTGCCACATCGATGACAGGAGCGGTGATGACGCCCGTAGGATTGGCAGTGGTCTTTGCCGTCACGTCGAAACCGTCGACGAGAGCCACGATGTTGTCGTCATCATCAGTAAATGATGTTGTCGACGGAGTCTTGATGCCGCTGACGGTGGTGCGGTTGGCAAGAGGACTTGCCACGCCTCCACGCTCAGCCAAGAGAGTCGTCACATAGCGGGCGATGTCCTGATCAGTGTAGTTGCGCACATTGTCGACAGGAGTGTAAGGACAGTCCTCGGTGCGTGAAGGCAGGATGCTGCCGTAGACGCTCACGCCATTACGCATGGTGATGGTCTCACCGAGGTGCAGGCCCGTGTTGTTGGATCCCGCACCCTTCACGAATACGTAAGCCTCCTGACCAGTGTTGTTGACATGATATACCGAGGCAAGGTCGATGGCAGCCTGCAGGTTACCGTAAGCCACAGGGTCTACCCAAGAGTTGCCCAGACCTGTGATGCTGGCATTAGGGTTGACATAGATGATGCGGTTCAAGTTGTTTTGATACTCATAAGCACCGAGGTCGATGTCATAGACAAATCGAGAGTTGCCCGCAGCATCCTTGCGTGTGGTGGTGATCCACGCCAGGTCATAGATATTATATGTCTCGGGATACTTCGTGACGTTATCCTCATAGAGGCTGTCCTGACCCTTGTTGAGCAGACGCAGAGACGGCTGCAGGGTGAAGTCGCGCGCCTCGATGTCGGCATCAGATGTGGCGTTGACCTTCGGGTCGGTGAAGTTTGGTCCGTTGATGACATCCGTATTCTCGTCAGAGAGACCCACATTGAAGTTCTCGTTAGGAATATCACTGAGGGAATAGTCGGTGACGTCGGTCTTAAATCCTGTCACGGCATTGTGAGAGAAGATTTCGCCCGACTTCGAACCGCTGATAAATTCTGGCAAGATAAACTGCGTGCCGTTGTTGTTGTTGCGCCAGAACACGCTGTTATAGATAGCCGACTTGGTGGCAGCCGATGGAGTGTCTGAGGCACGTCGCGGACGGTGAGGAGCGAGCATAGGTCCGCTCTCGTCATCCACATCATCGGTGCTGTCACTCTTGTTGATATCGATCGTCGACACGCGGGTGTTCTCACCATTGAGGTCCACACGTCCCTCGTTGAGGGCGTAGGTGTTGTTGACGATGGTGGTGATGACAGCCGACACGAGAGGGTTACCCCAGTTGCTGTGCATCACGTCGTTATAGAGCAGAGCGTTGCCACCGTTCTTGCCTATATAGACAGCGCTCGTCGTGTAGTCTTTATCGAGATAAGATCCACTGTTCATGACCTTCGTCTTGCTGATGATGATCTTGTTGGTGGCGTTGGTCACATACTTATAGGTCATAAAGTCGGTAGGTGTATCTGACTCAGTAGTGTATGTCGCGTCGGTGTAATACTTGTCCACATTGCGAGTGAAGTAGTGTGTCGGTTCGTTGTCGTCAGACGTCTCCGTCTTGTCCTCATCCTTATAGTAAGTGTTGTCCGACACGTTGGCAGGGGTAGGTTCGGTCACTGTGTTCGCGAGGTCGGCATAGTGTATGGCAGCACCATTGACCTTATCGCGCGCCTGATTGTTGACCAGCGTCACGCCGTCGATGTGCAGAGGTATGGTGTTTACCGTCGTCACATAGTTAGTGCCATCCTCATTCTGTGCATAGTTACCTTCGCCATTGTTAGTTTCATATATTTCATAGCCATAGCGCTGAGTGCCGTCGGAGATAAGGAAGAGGTTATCCCAGCGGTCGGAAGTGCCATTGGTACGAGCCTGCTGGCGAATGACGGCAGGATATTCATCGGGATCATAGGCATTCTCATTGATGTCATAACTGTAGCCTCCCTTGATGGTGAGCGACACCACGCCCTTGCCCGTGAGGAGTTCATTCACGTTGCCGCTGGAGTCATAAGACTTCACGGGCAGCACCACAGACTGATTGAGCGACTTGGTGTCGATGGTGAATGCCAACTTGTCATTGATGCTATAGATAGGAGTAAACGAGCCCTGCATGAGGCGTATCTCCTTGCGGTGACCATTGCGGCTGGCGAGCAGAGTCTCGATGGCACGCTGCAGGTCACTGGTAGGTTGGCTCCACGCACTACCGTCGGGGAGACCGTTCTCAGTCTTCTCGCGCGGTGCCACCCAGAGGATGTCCACTTCGTCGCCAGTGGTGGTGTATTGGAGTTCGGTGTGAGGATACTCATACACACCTATATCTATATATGTCTGGTTGTGCGTCGGGTTGGGGTCATAGGATATGCGCAGCAACTCCTGACCTGTGGATGCCGACGACATGTAGTGGATTTCGCCCTCAGGCATGTAGAGGCGGTTGTGGTCATAGCCATAGAGCACACGCGTGGTGGTGTAGGCACCCTCGGTGTCATAGTCACCGGCATGCTCGGAGGTGTAACCGTTGTCCGAGTCTTTATTTACAGACCTGCTTGGCAGATTCGATTCAGTGTATGTCTTGAATGATGCCTGATAAGCGTCATTGACGAGTGTTATCTCCTGCTGGATCATACCCGAACCGTTGTCCACGAGATTGTTAAGTCGGGCAGGGCTCCAGTCGGCAGACTCGTTATAGCCGGCATAACCCGGTTTTGTAGACGGGCTGATGAAATTTGGACCCTCGAGTTCCATATTCTCCGACGACAACTGTATGTTGCAGTTCTGATATGTGCTCACCTTGTCTTCGAAAGCCTCGCCTGCGTCATGGATGATGTCGCGCACATATTTAAATGGACTATACTCACTCTTGCGGAAGTCGGAGTCACTGAGCGGAGTGATGCCACGTCCCTCCTCATATGCACAAAACCATGCCGTCTCACCATAGTCAGGCTTCTGCTCATTGCTTCCCTTGTCGAGGGCATCCTGGTCTTTAGGAGTGTTCTTGCCCACAGCGGTGAAGTCAGGCACATCATATGTGCAGGTGTCGCCGGGGGCATAGTTGCAGATGAGGCGCGAGTTAAACTTGAAGAGAGGATAGTTAGCATCATTGTCATACTTCTTACTCATCTCCTCATTGATGTCGTTACCCCAGAGCACGGTGTTGACCAACTGGTTGTAGTATACCGTCGACGGGTGCGACTTATTCTCCGAACCGATACCGCCATTGCGTTTGTTGGTATAGTCGGGGTTAGGATTCTTGGTGAAGATGGCAGGATACATGTTAGCCTGATTGCGCACAAGGTCGCAGTTGACGATGTGGAAGTAGCCGAACGGACCGATGTAAGCCACACCGCCTACTCCACCGAGCAAGGTGTTGAGTTGGTCGCCACGCATGTTGGCATTGGTAAACTTGGTGCCCACACAACTCAGGGAGTCATTGTAAGCCTCGTTGTTGGCGAAGAGGGTGTTGTAGGCACTAAACTGGTGTGTGGCCATCACCGCACCGCCGATGCCGGCATAGGTGACATCCATCGTTGACGTGCCGTCGCTGTCGATGAGTCCCCTGTCAATACCATTGATGGCGCGATTCTGCTCGAAGGCGTCCATATAGAGGTTCACCGTACCGTTGGAGCAGAGTGCTCCGCCGAGACCTGCGGCATTGTCGATAAACTTGCTGTGGGCAACGATGAGCGGAATGTCACGATAGCCCACGGCACCGCTAATGCCGTTGTGCTTGTAGACAGTGCCCTCGTTAGTATTCTTGTTGTAGTCGTCGCAATAGCGGTTGCCATCGACGAGGATACCGCCACCGCAATAGTAGTTATACTTACTCAGGAATGACGTGCTGCCCTCCTGATAGTTCATACCCATACCGCCAGTCACCTGCACGCCGTCGATGATGACATACTGGCCTTCCTCATAGTCGAATGAACCCGCGCCGTTGGCATTGACATAGTCGTCATACGACATGGATTTATAGAGATCACTGGCCTGGGAGTGGTCATCGGAAACCTTTGGCAGCATGCCCACCACATTCTGGTCGGCCACCAACTGCACCACATGATACACACCATTGTGCTGTGAGTTTTCCACGTCACCCGAGAGGATGGTCTGGTGGCTGTATTCCCACGGTTCGATGATGTTGTTACCATTATTGTCATTGTTGCGTCGGCGCAGATAGAGGGCGTCGATAGG
>CAVKNF010000066.1:4983-13136 GCA_963657415.1 bacterium
TTGCCATACACTCCGGCGAGATTGCGCGTAGGATAATATGTACCTTGGGCGATGAAGATCTCAAACGGCAGGTTGTTGGCTCCTGGTTCGTTGAGAGCCGTCTTGTTGGCATTGAGTGATCGCTTCTCGATGATATAGTCGATGGCATCCTGCAGATTCTGCATAGGGAATGCAAACGATGATCCCTCCTGACTGTAGTATTCCTCCACGCTGCCCGTCTTGGCGGTGGTAGCCATGCTCATCATCGTCTGTGCGGCATCCATGTCCACATCATCAGGTTTGGCCACGAAGAGTCGGAGCATGAGTTGTCCGTCCTTGGTAATCTTGTCGAAGGCGCGCGCTCCCATCTCGATGTAGGAGCGGTTGTTGCTGGTCGACACGAGTCGGTCTATCTTCATGAAGTCCGTAGCGGAGAGTCCCTCCTTGGTCACCAGCGAGGCGTAGTCATTGACAGGCATACCCGTGCGCACCAATGTGGAGTAATTGGTGAGGGCATAGTAGCCGAAGTCGGTGAAGCGGTCAAATCCCGTGGCTGTGGTCTCCACGGCAAGGGTGTTGTGGTCATCGGCTTTATTGCCCTTGGCAGCGAAGCGCGCACCTGCAGAGTTGAGGTTGCCCAGGGAGATGTTGTTAGTACCAGAGAGACGCAAGTTTTGCACGGCGCAATAGGAGAACGGATAAAACTCGAGCGTGGTGGCGGTGTTGCCCGTCACCTTTGTAGGGTTGAAGAGTCCCGACACGTTGGCCTGGCTGGCGGAAGTATTTTGCCACACCACGGAGGAGTTCACGCGGATGTTGATGTTTTGTTCGTCCTGACCAAACCAGATGCCACCGCCCTGATTGTTGGCGGTGTTGTTGACGATGGTAGACGTGTAGACATGTGCCATCTTCTCGTCAAGAGCACCTGATGACGATTGTGTGTCTATCTTGGTACCGTCGGAGAGTGTGGTGCCATTCTCAAACATATAGATAGCGCCGCCATAGTCGGCAGTGTTCTGGTCGATGAGGCAGCCGGAAACGAGGGCATTGTGTGTCAGAGCCAGCGCTCCGCCATAGGTGGCCTTGTTGCCTCGCACGATGCAGTTGCGCACATGGGCATAGTCGGTCACGATGGCAGCACCGCCATACTGGTTGATGTTGGCATTACTGTTGGCAAGACTCGTCACCTGTGCGTCGGCATTGCCACTGGTGATGAAGAGTCCGTCGATGACGGCGCGGTCGGTGATATTCTTTACTTTCATCGACATGTAGTCTTTGCCGTCAGTCCAGGTGCTCTTTCCGCCCACTGTATCGGTAGCAGCATAGGGCTTGCCCTCGCCGTCGAACACACGGTCGGTGAAGGTCACCACATGATAGGTGTAGGCATTCTGCTTCTCATCCTTATTATAATAATAGGAGTCGAAATAGGTGGGGTTGCCCGTGATGTCGCGCTTATCGGTGATATTGCCGCTACTGTCTTTGCTATAGAAACCGTTGTTGCTATCTGAGGTATAGGTGTCGGTATATCCGCCCCACACCTCTACGCCGCGTGGCACGATGATCGACCACACGCGCACACTCTGGTCGCCCTCGTCGGTGGTGCGGCAAGCGTAGTATTGGAAGTTCTCGCCCTCCTCCTGCATGTCATGGCTGTTTGCCACCTTCACGATGACGGTGTCGGCAGGGTAGTCGTATTTATATCGTCCCGCAGCATCGAGCACCTTTTGCAGTTTCGATGCGCAGGCAGCATTTTTAGGACTGTCGGCGGATGCCGTACCGCGACCATTAGGAGTGACATAGAATACCCACTTGTTGTTCTGCGCACCAGTCGTAGAGGCATTCTCTGGACTGATGTCGAGCGACTGGTTGTATTCGTATGCGCCCTTGTCTATCGTACAGTCCTGTATGCGGTCTTCACCGTTGATGTCCACCGTGATGTCGTAGGTGTCGAGGGCGTCAAAATCCGAACCCTTATTGATACACTGCGTGGCAGTGGACTTCAGCGAGTAGTCGGTGTTGCCGTCGGCATCGCGGAGGAAGGGTTCTTCTTCTTTGCATTTTTTGAAGAAGGTGAGTGAGTCTTTTTTTTCACCATCTCCAGTTCCCACAATACTAACGAGGTCAGTATTGTTGGCATCGTCCGAAGCATACTTACTTGACCATGCCGAACTGTAGCAAGTGTGGAAGGCGTCGTTGGTTTTACCAGCTCCATCGGAGAAACCTGTCATACCTACCTGAATCATGTTCTCGGCACTATTACCATTTGCATAGTTTCCCCAAATAATGCAATTGTAGAACTGTGAAGCATTGATGTATTTACCGTTTTGTAGCGTAGCAGCCACGTCCCACACTCCACCTGTGGCGGCGGTACTGCCTCCTTGGTTTCCGTGGTTGTAGGCGATGGTGCAGTTATACAGGCTTGTTGTACTCAAGATATAGAAGCCTGCACCAAGTACGTTAGATCCTGAACTATTAGTCGTATTCTCTACTATCAATGTGTTGATAAGGATACCGCCTGCAGAATACACGCCAGCACCACCAATACGTTTAGAAATGCCATTACCATTGACAGTGTTATTCATAATCTTGCAGTTCTTAACGATACAACCACTATTCATGAATACACCGCCACCACTATAGGCACATGTTTTAGTACCGTTTTTATCACCAGCGAAAGTTTTTACTTCTGTATCATTGGTCATATTGAACTCATTCTTCTGCACCAGGCAGTTTTTCAGAACGCCGTTGCTGCGAAGATACACACCTGCGCCGTAAGATGATCCCGAGAGTTTACCATTCTGAATGGTGAAACCTTCGAATTCTGCTTGTTGCGTGAAGTTGGCGGGTTGCAGGAGCACGCGACCGTTCGATTGGGCATCGATGATGGTCTGGTAGCCGTCCTTGGAGTTGGAGATGTTGCGCTCGTTCTCGCCTGGGTTGCCATAGGCAGGATAGCCACCACGCACGTTGACGCCATCCAACCAATTAAGGTTGGCATTGTAGGTGCCGGCACCCACACGCACCTCCTTCAGACCTGTATTGTCCTTATACCACTGCGTGTTGCCTGTGTTGATGGCATGCTGGAAACCTTTGACAGATTCTGTCTTCGGCTCCATGATATACCATCTACAGTCGTCGCCGTTAGTAGTAGTAGCATACAGACCTATATTATTATAAGTTTCATTTTTATCCTGAAATCCACCATAATAGTTCCAAGACACGGAATTCTCGCTATCAGCAGTCGTACTGGGCTGGATGGCATATTTCTTATTAGTCGAGTCGGTTAGTTTCAGTCGCCAAAGGGCATTCGTCGTATTGCTATCTGAAAACTTCACTTTGTTTGCGCCTGCCTCAGCCTTTTCATACACCACATACTTTCTCTGCGTGACATCATATATATAATAGTAGCCGTCAGTCTCTGAGATGAAGATGAAGTCGTCTCCGGAAGAGTAGTCGGTGGTGCCGTTGAGATAGGTGCCATCATTGTTTTTGGCATAACCTGTCTCGTAGCAACGACTAATCTTATATGTCTTGGGGTTTTCGATTGTGCTGGCTGTAAACGTTGTAGCCTGACCATCCGTCAAGATAGTCTCCGTGTATGCACCATTACCATTGATGGCCTTGCTCCATGACGAACCGTCACGCCCGTCAGTAGAGTAGTCGATGGTGCCGTCGCTATTGCGATAGTCGCGCACATAGAGGGCGCCACCATAAGGCAACTGACCGTCGGGATAGGCTTTCTCGCCCTCTTCTGCCTCGGTGCCCTGATGGTTTTCCAAGGCTCCGATGTCAGGCAGACCGCCGTAGTCGCGGGTATAGATGCCCGTCATGTCGGTGCCCCACTTCGTGTGGTCAGTGGTGCTGTTGCCCTGATAGTCTACCGTGGAGGCACGGTTTACCATCGGGTTGTTGTTGTGTGGCTGGAAGGAGATGGTGCGGCCATAGTAGGTCACATCACCCGAGGTAGACACACCCGCATTCTTCGTCGGGTTGATGAAGCGCGGATAGGTGGTCGACGTGTCGCTATAGGTGAACGTGAGGATGGCCTCGTTGGTGGAGGCATCCAGAGAATTTGTCGTTATGAAGTTTGCCGAATAGGTGTCAAAGAGGTTGTGGTTGCCAGTGAAGGTGCCCGTTGTCCCATTGTCTGAGAGCAGACGCACAGCCACGAGAGCCTTGTCGCCATTGTTGCGGGTGTCTTCGAGCGGTTCGCGCATGTTGGCATAAAACATGGAGTTGACCACAGACACATCACCATAAGCATCGATGGCATTGCCCACATTGCGCAGGAAGTCGCAGTGCTGGAACACAGCCTTCGATCCCGTGCGCACGACGATGTTACCCGTCGTGGAGGAGACATTGCCTTTGTCATCCACGACACGACTCTCATTGTTGTGGAATATACAGTTCTCGAAGTTCACCTCTGAGTTGACGAGGTCTGCCGCAGCACCTTGGCTCGCCGTGTTGTTGGCGATACCGCAGTTGCGAATCACTATCTCCTTGGCATTATTAAATGTCATCGCGGCACCTGCCGTCACTGCCGTGCCCTCTATCATCTCCTTACTGCGCGCATTGGCCTTACGGATGGAGAAACCGTCGATGAGAGTGTTCTCCGTGCCGTTGAAGGTGAGCAGGTGAGCTACATTGAGGTCATAGTCATCCTGCGCCTCGGCAGAGATGGTGGTGACATAGACGTTGGGGTTGCGCACGTCAAGACTCGTGCCCGTGTTGCTGCTGGCATATCCGCCATAAATCTTCACATTGCTCGGGATGGCGATGTCGGTGGTGCGGATGCGACCTATCAAAGTGGTATTGGTGTTGTTGACCGTACCCTGCTTCACATACACGTTGACCTTTACCGTAGACCCGTAATTCTGTTTGGTGATATATGTCAGCGCGTCAGAGAGGAAACGGATAGGCTTGTCCCAACAGCAACCGATGGACTCATACTCCGTACCGCTATTGTCGTTGGGGTCCACATAGAAGTTCTTCACCTGATTGCCGTCGCTGTCAGTAGTTTCCTTCGGCTCTATAGTGGTGGTAGCCACGGTGTAGGCACCGAGAGTAGGACGCGGATTATAGCGGCGACCCATGATGTCATAGTCCACCTCATAGGCAGGTGTCATGCCCTGGCGGTCAAGGTCGACGACGAGGATACCCTTGTGATTGATGGATGATCGCGACTGCGGCTGGAAGTCGTAGGCTTCACCGAGATAGGTGTAGTGCTTGCCTTCCACAGCCACGGTAGTCTTCGCGGCATCTATATAATAGGTGGTGCCGAGCGTGATGTAGTCGGCTGCCACGGTGTTGCCGTCGGCATCATAGAGGGTCACGCCGTCGGCGATGGTGCTCGTGCCGCCATAGAGAAACTGGTGAGCCTGTGCCGAACTGACATATCCTGCGTTTGGCGTAGGGTTATAAAACATCGGATAACCCTCGGAGGCATTTGCCGTACCGTCACTATGGGTGTTATAGTCAGAGAGTTTTGTCACCTCCTTCTTGGTGACACCGCTCCAGTCGGTATAGTCAGACTTGGCGAGAGTGGTGTAGAGCACATTGGGATTGAGCGCCGTGCTGTTGCCCGACTTGGAGGAAGCAAACTGTATGTCATTATTGGATCCGCACTTGCCACCCCACAACACGGAGTTGGCAATGATGGCATTGTCGCGACAGTAGACACCGGCAGAGCGTCCGTTGGTCATACCATTGGAGATGACGCCGGCACCATTACACTTGTTGTTGGCAATGGTCATCTGGGTGATGGCGCCACCACGATTCATATAGACACCGCCAGCCTCTGCCGTAGCAGTGTTGTTGGCGACAGCCACGGCGGTGCAGGCGAGTTTGTATTTGTTGTATCCTATGGTGTCGTTGACATTGATGGCAATACCGCCACCCATACGACCCACACAACCGAAGACTCCCGAGCGGCGGAAGATCAATGGTGTGGAAGTAGCGCCATAGGTGTCAGGACCGTCTATGCACACACCACCGCCATAGCCATAGGTGGTGCCGATGCCGAGCGACTGGCAGTCGGTGATGCCGCAGTGCTCTATGTAGCCACCGCCATCCATATAGACGCCGCCACCATTGCGGCTGGCAACGCACTGGCGCACAAGACAGTTAAGGAGGTATGCACCCTCTACCATATACACACCACCGCCATAGGCATTGTGCGGTCGTCCGCTGATGTCGGAGTTGTTGGCATTACCATGCTCGATGATACATCCCTCGAGCACTGCCGACTGTTTGCCACCGCCATTGGCATTGGCGCGACCATTAGCGTCGAAACCGTTGGTGGCGAAGGTCACCACATGATAGCAGTTGCCATAGAATGCGGCATCCCACTGCTCTTTGGTGGAGTTCCACGTAAATGCGGCTGCCGACGACAGGTCGCCGGAGAGGATGGTGGCGTTGGCGTAGATATCGCCGATAGAACGAGTGGGGTTCTTCGCGCGCTCGTCCTTGCTCGGCTCCGTACCGGCAAAACCGCCATACACCTTGATGCCAGCAGGGATTTTAAACGACATATAGAGGGTGCTACCGCCCGACGACTCCGTGCTCTCGGTCGGGGTGTAGGTGCCCTTGGCTACCCACACCTCGCCCGTGAGACCGTTGTCCACCAGGTCGTTGATGGCATCCTGTATGTTCGCTTTGGCCTTCGCCCATGACGTTCCGTCATTGGCATAGGCACCCGATTTAGACACATAGCGTATATTCTGTGCGGATGCTCCTGTGGCTATGAGGAGCATCAGTAAAATAAATAAGCCGACTGTCTTGCGTTGCATATTGCGTGTTATTGTTTTTTTTGTTTTTCGTATGTTGTATGTAGTAGGTGCTGCGTCCGCGCTGCACCCTGCATCCCACGGATTATATTTTTCTCCCACGGAAGTTTTTTATCCTCCCACAGAATTCACAGAATACACAGAAGGCTTACGCCATTGAGTGCTTTCGCTCTCAGAATTCACAGAACCGACGGCCAAAGGCCGAAGGGTAAGTCCATGTCAATGTGCTCGCGCCATTGAGAGCTTCAGCTCTCTTTCTGTGAAATCTGTGAGATCTGTGGGAGATTTCTTAGTAGGTGCTGCGTCCGCGCTGCACCCTTAGGAGGTACGGCGCCCTCGCCGTACCATTTTCCCCCATGAGTTTCTCCTTTGAGTGGTACAGCGAGGGCGCTGTACCTCCTAGGGTTACTCCTTCACCTCTGCCACTACTCGATACCACCCCGTGTAGACATTATTATACGTGGTGGGGGTGATGTTGCCATTTGTGTTCTTCTTAAGCTTGCTGCCTCCGAAGGTCACGGTGTAGTTGATGCGACCGGGATCACGGGGCTGCAGCATGAAGGCATAGGCGCGACCTATCCACTTGTTGCCCTCATCGACAGTGAAGGCGGGGTTGTCCTGCGAATCAGGGACATCGAGCACCACCGACTTGCCAGTGCTGCCCGTGGGGTTGTCCGTAGGCATGAAGATCTTGCATGAGGTGGGCAGGTTGGTGCATTCTATCTTCTGCAGTTGCACACCACTGCGCAATGACGACGGCACCTCCCAAGTGAAGTCCACCTTCGCTGCCACGTGATAGAGTTTCACGGTGCTACAGGTGAGCACTTTGTTGTTCTCCACGATGATACCGTTATCGGTGCTCTGCACTGGCGACGACTGGTCTTTGGTAGGCGTGGAGTAGATGTCCTTCAAATCGCTGCTTGTCAGTTTTGACATATCCACCTTGATACTGTCGATATCGCTCATCGATGAGTAACCGGTGATAGTGTTTGTCTGAGGCAACACACTGCTGAGGTCATCACGCGAGGCGATGGCATACACACGGCTGTTGCCGAGGACTCCATCGAGTTCATTGCTAATGTTAAATGTCACGCGTACGTTCTTCTTCCAGCACTCGTTGACGGTGTTGGCATCCGTCAGGGTCCATGTCTCGTCGAGTTCATCCTCTTTGAAGGTGAGCGTCTGCACGAGCACCTCGTGACTGTTGTTGGTCTCCGACACGTAGGCATATATATAAAGGTAGAGCGGTGCTTTGAACACCACGTCATTGCCCGGGTCGCCCTGTTCGGCGGCGCGTGATGCCGTCGAGGCATTGGCGGAGTATATGGCGATAGGTATGTCGAGGGTCACCTCGCGTCCGCCCTTCGCGTCGTCGTCTGCCGAGCATGC
>CAVKNF010000067.1:0-13039 GCA_963657415.1 bacterium
TTCACATCATAGCCAATCTTCTTGAAACCGGCTTCTATCTTCTCCGTACTTGTCTTTGCCGGGTCATACTTGATGGTGACGGTCTGCTTTTCCAAATCTGTGGTTATGGACTTTATGCCTTTGATAAACTTCAGGTTGCCCTTGATCTTGTTTTCGCAACCTTGGCAGTGCATCATCGGAGTAGGAGTGTAAACCACTGTCTTCACTTCGCCCTTGGCAAAGATTGCCACGCTAATCATCAGCATGGCGATAAAACTAAGAAATCTCTTCATAATAGTATTAATATTTCAATCTTTCCATATTTCAATCTTTCCATATTTCAATATTTACATCTTCCCCAGGTTGATCCTTACACCCACATACAGCATGCGCCCATGCACAGGCGCCCACACCTGGGTGGCATCGAAGTCGGTAGAGAAGGGATTGTCCCATCCTATCACGGCATTCTTCTGACGATAGTCGGTGAGGTTTTCCCCTCCTAAGTATACGGAGAAATGACGGAACCAGCGTGTCACCTGAAGCGACAACTGCGGATACACCGAACTGTAAGCCGTGCCGTCGGAGAGTGCGCTCTTCGGCAAGCGTGCAGGACCATTCAACTGCAACGAACCGTCAAACTGCCACAAACCGAGACCGGGCTTGTATGATGCAGTGAGCAATCCCTTGTATTTGCTGCTGAGAGCCTTGTCCCTGAGGATGCCACCATAGGTGGTCTTCACGATGTTGCGGCGGAAGGCGAGCGTGGTGCTCAGTCCTGCCAGCGGTTCATAGGTAACATCCACCTGCAGCACATGACTGAATGATTTGCCGTCACCATTATTCCAGGAGTTGAGGTCATAGATAAGGAGTTTGTTGGCATCAGAGTCATAGTCGATGACAACCTGATTGCCAAAGGTGGTATAGAAATACTCTGCGTTTATCTTCAGGTTCTTGCCCCAAAGAGGAATATCGAAGCCGAGCGAACCACCAAAGTTCCATGCTGACTCGCGTTGTGATATAGACTCCTGTATCTTGCGTCCCATGGCGAGGAGATAGGTATTCTCCGCCCAAAACATCTCCATGAGACGATAGCCCTTGCCTGCCGACAGTCGCGCCTGGATATGGTCATTAAACTGATATTTCAGATGCATACGGGGAGTCAGGATTATGGCGTTCTCCGTCACGTTGTGTGTGGTTAGATCGCCACGAAGACCAAGCATCGCCACGAAGCGGTTGTGGAGATTAAGCGTGTACTGACCATAGATGCCGAGGGCGCCATAATTGCTGGAAGAGGTGAGGTAACCACGCTGACGGTCGCTCTCTGTGCGGAGGTCATCGGCAGAAAACAGATGTTCGACATCATACCAGTGACCCTCATAACTCGTGCCAAACGACCAGTTACTAAACTCGCCCCGGTTTGTTTCATACATCAGTTGGGCGGTGAGGTCACGCTGGCGAATGTGGTCACTCTCTGTGCGGAGGTCATCGGAAGAAAACAGATGGTCGACATCATACCAGTGACCCTCATAACTCGTGCCAAACGACCAGTTGCTAAACTCGCCCCGATTGGTCTCATACATAAGTTGGGCGGTGAGGTCACGCTGGCGAATGTCATACATCCTGTTGCCGTAGCGATTGTCTTGATTATGCACGGCATAGTTTGCCATAAGGGCAATATTCGACCCGCGCTCCTTATTGAGGATAAAGGCGTGTTTCATGTAAGCTTCCCACCGTTCGGTATTGATCTTGCCTGTCCACAGGTTTTCTGCGTGGGTGTGATGAGCCGTCTGCCCGAATGTGCGGTCCTCCTTCAGACCGCCTATGCCGCCATGGAATATGTAGTGACTGTTGGCGTAATACCATCTGTTTTGCAGATTAAACTGCCGCACATTGGGTTTGTCCATAAATGTGTCGCCATTGTCATCATGACCGCCCCAGTTCTCGTCATAGTGAGCGAGAATCTCTGTGGCAAGTTTCGGAGCGATGTGCACATTGGCGTCGGCATTAGCCTCTATGCGTGAGTCGTTGTCGCCATAGATATTGACGGTGAGACCCTCGGGATCCTCTGGTTGCAGATACTGCACATTAATCTGTCCGGCAATGCCGTCAAAACCGTTCTTTACGGTGGAAGCACCCTTCGACACAGATATGGACTTCATCCATGGACCGGGCACATAACTCAGCGAGAACGGTTTTGCCGCACCGAGGAAATCAGGTTGGTTTTCGCTAAGCATTTGCACATAAGTACCCGAAAGTCCGAGGAGCCTTATCTGCTTTGCACCAGTGGTGGCATCCGAATAGTTAACATCTACCGAAGGATTATTCTGGAAGGATTCTCCGAGATTGCAACATGCAGCACGGAAGAGTTCTTCCTTGCCCATCTCAAATCCCATCTGTGCGCCAGAGAGACGCTTTATATTTACCTTTCTGCTTGTCACCTGCACCTCGTCAAGTTGCTGGTCGCCCCACGACAAGGAGTCGTTGTCGGCATTCTGCGCCACCACATACTGAGTGATAGTCAAGAATGCACATATATATAATAATGTTTGTTTCATCTTTTTATCTCGTTTCTTTTATGGATATATGATAATTTGGGCAACATCATATTGACATTGCCTATTGGGAGAGAAAAAGATGATATCAAAGTCGGAGTACGGAAATGCGATAAAGCAAGTCCTTGGGCGGACTGCCTACAATTGGTTGCGAATATTCGTTAGGAATGACATGCTGGCTCTGAAAAAAAGGTTCTTTGGAAATAAGGAAGGGTGCAATGTCGAGCACTGGAGCATGGAAATCCACATCAAGCGATGCCACAGGCATCTGCGGAGAGAGCGAAACGACTTGAGTCAACATACAGTCGGAGTCGGGTTTGCAACCACCATCGCACATATCGGAGAGAAACAACATGCGAGTAGTCTCCGAATGCAGACATGTCAGCATGACCTTCCCCGTGCCCATCCATGCAATGAAGATGGCCATGAAAAACATCAACGATATGTTAAATCTTCGTTTCATTTCAAATGCAAAAGTAGTAATTATTTATATAACATCCGTAGAGTTCACATATTTTTTTATACTTTTGCATAAGAATAAACTATATCCAATTATGAAGAAATTGCTTTCACTCATCTCCATCATGCTGTTTGCTGGCATCGTGTCTGTAAGCGCACAGGAGAAGAAGTTTTCATTGTATGCCATAGGTTTCTATAATCAGGAGAACCTTTTCGACACTATCCACGACGAGGGAAAGAGAGATTACGACTTCCTCCCGACGGGCTCATACAAGTGGAATACGCTGAAATACACCAACAAACTGCGCAATATGGCGAAGGCGCTTGCTGACATAGGTACGGACATGCTGCCTAACGTGGGATGTGCGCTCATCGGTCTTGCAGAGTGCGAGAACGACAACGTGCTGCGTGACCTTACTGCACAGGAGCCGCTTGCCAACAGAGGTATAAAGTATATCCACTATGAAGGACCCGACAAGCGAGGCATCGACTGCGCATTGCTCTACAATCCGAAACTGTTTGCTCCATATAAGTCATTCATCAAGCAGTATGTCTACGAGAACGGTGACACGACACATTTCACACGTCCATTCCTCGTGGTGCAGGGCAAGATAGCAGGTGAAAAACTCACTGCCATCGTTTGCCACTGGCCTTCACGCGGTGCCGAAGGCAAATTCCGTGACTGGGGAGGCAAGCAGGTGAGGGCTCTCACTGACTCCATCAGCAAGGCTGAACCGGACATGAAGATAATGGTGATGGGCGATATGAATGATGACCCTGACAACACCTCTATGGCAAAATTCCTCGGTGCACGCCGCGAGCTTAAGGAGGTGAAGGACGGCGATTTCTATAATCCTTGGTGGAATGTATTGAGAAAGGAAGGTCAGGGCACACTGTCATATCAGGGTGCATGGAACTTGTTTGATCAGATAGTATTTTCGAAGAACCTGCTCAATCAGAAGGGGGAGAAGGATTTTTCTACTCTCAAATATTATAAGAGCCACATCTTCCGTCGCGCATACCTGTTGCAGACTGAAGGAAAATACAAAGGCACACCAAAGAGAACAACTGCGGGAGGAGTATGGCTCAACGGATATTCCGACCACCTTCCTGTAGTCGCTTACCTGCTTAAAGAACAGAAATAATGAAAGACATCACCATCATTGGCATAGCCGGAGGTACCGGTTCGGGCAAAACTACCGTAGTGAGAAAGATTATCGGGGCCCTGCCCAAGGACAGCGTGGCAGTGGTGCCGCTGGACTCTTATTATAATGACACTACGGGTATGACAGACGAGGAGCGCAAGGCAATAAACTTTGACCATCCTGACGCTTTCGACTGGAAACTGCTCATCAAGCATGTTAACGAACTGCGTGAGGGGCGCGCCGTGGAGCAGCCTACATACTCGTATATCATCTCCAACCGTCTGCACGAGACAATACACGTGGAGCCAAAACCCGTGATTATCATAGAGGGCATCATGACACTGCTCAATAAGAAACTGCGCGACATGATGGACCTGAAGATATTCGTGGACTGTGACTCCGACGAGCGACTCATCCGCAACATACAGCGCGACACCATAGACCGCGGACGTACCGTGACGATGGTGATGACACGTTATCAGCAGGTATTGAAACCTATGCACGAGCAGTTTATCGAACCTACAAAGCGCTATGCAGACCTTATTATTCCCGAGGGTGGCAACAATACGAAGGGAATCAACATTCTCTGCAAATACATAGAAGGACTCTTCGGCATCGAGTAATGAGAATGAGACTTAGCGTCATCGTTCCTGTATACAACGTAGAGAAAACTCTGCGCCGCTGTATCACGAGCATCGTCAGGCAGAACGTCAAGGACATGGAGATAATCATGGTGAATGACGGTTCTACCGACGGTTCGCTTGCTGTGGCGGAGTACATTGCCAGGGAATATGACTGCGTGACGCTGATATCACAAGAGAACGGAGGACTGTCCTCTGCTCGCAATACAGGCATAGAGGCTTGTAAGGGGGATTATATCACATTTGTCGACAGCGACGACTGGCTGCAGGACAACACTTATGCGCCATTGCTTGACATCATGGACAGCGATGCCGACTGCGACATTGTGGAATATAGACCAATGGCAAGCAATGGGAGTCAGGTGGAATATGACTGCGAGGAAAAGACCATATATACTTCTGCAAGGGATTATTGGTTGAGAGGAAAGGCTTATAGACACACCTACGCATGGAACAAAATATTCCGCCGCAGACTTTTATTTAACGATACTCTTCCTAATATACGTTTCCTCAAAGGGAAACTCTTTGAAGATGTCTATTTCCTCTCCGAACTGCTGACACGCAATCCACGCGTCATCGTCACGCCGATAAAGGGTTATGTCTATTTCTACAATGCAGAGGGCATAACGGCAAACCCAGGTGCAAAGGGACACGGCGACCTGCTGGAAGGACATCTTAGAGCAGCGAAACTATTGCAAATGGAGTTTATGCAGGATGGATGCAAGACTGTTTCTAATGAGGAAACAGAATATTATCTCGCCACACTCAATATCCAGATTAGCGCATATAAATACAGCAATACGCATCTCTCATTGCCTTCGAGAAGAATATCACTGAGAGCATGTCCATGCAGAGCCAAAACATTGATGAAAGCCGTAATACTCAACATTTTCGGCATCAGAATGTTTCAAAGACGTTATATTTAGGTCTATAAGTATTAAAAACGTTATTTTTTGTTTTGTCATCTCGCATAATATCCGTACTTTTGTGAACTTGCGTGTTTGGCGACAGACAAAAAACAAAAGAAGAAAATAATATAATCAAATCACTATTTATGCAAAAGCAGCTTAAATTACTTGTGTTGGCATTGTGCGTGGCACCTGCAGCGATAGCTCAGACCACAGATGACGGCACTATTGAGAAACAAGCCGCCACAGGATCACTCGACAACCAGTTTACTTTCTCTGAAAGTCAGCTCGGTGAAGATGACGACTGGTCGCAGAACGTGACCATCGTATCATCCAACAACGACTACTATGCAAGTCAGGTGGGCTACGGTTTCTCGGCAATGCGTTTCAGGTATCGCGCCTTTAACCAGAAGTATAACGACATCTACATCAACGGCATGCTGATGAACGACATGGAGACAGGTCAGTTTCGCTACTCTTTGGTGGGAGGTCTCAACAATCAGACGAGAAACGTGGAGGCGGCTCTACCTTTCGAAGACACAAACTTCTCTCTGTCTGGAATGGGCGGATCAAACAACTACAACTTCCGTGCAGGAAGCATGGCAACAGGTAGTCGCGCATCTCTGCTCGCCGCCAACCGCAACTACACGCTCCGTGGCATGTACACATACAGCAGCGGTTTCAACTCAAAGGGTTGGGCTTTCTCTGGCAACATAACCTACCGCTGGGCTAATCGCGGATATGTGAAGGGTACATTCTACAATTCTCTCTCATACTACTTCGGTGTGGAAAAACTCCTTGGCAACAAGCATAGCCTGGCATTTGCCACATGGGGTAACCCTACGGAGAGATCCACTCAGGGTGCTGCCACTGACGAGTCTTACTGGTTGGCTAACTCTAACTTCTATAACCCATACTGGGGTTATCAGGGTGGCAAGGTGCGCAACTCGCGCGTAGTTAACGACTTTGCTCCTTCTGCACTCTTCACTTGGGAGTGGAAGATTAATGACAATGCGAAGTTGACAACTACTCTCGGCGGTCGCTATTCGATGTATAAAAGTACCAAACTCAACTACAACAACTCCGACAACCCACAGCCTGACTACTGGAAGACTCTGCCATCAAGTTTCTATGATGTGGAAAGCCCAAGCAGCAACAAGCAGCAGGACTATGACAACTGGTATACTGCCTACAACTATCTGACAGCATCAGAGGCTAACCGCCAGATAAATTGGGATCGTCTCTACTATTCCAACCAACAGGCTAACAGACAGGGCATTGACGCTATGTACTACATACAGGCAAAGCGCAACGATGCTCTCACCCTGCGCCTCAACAGTGTGCTGAGTCTTGACCTCGACCCATTCAAACACCTCAACATCGGTTTCGGTGCCGGTGCTAACCGCGGTCGTCACTATCAGACCATGGAGGATTTGCTCGGTGCAACAACATATCACAACCTCAACACTTACGCTACAGGCACATATGCACCTGGTTCTGACGAGGTGCAGTATGACCTCAACAATCCTAACGCTATCGTGAAGGAAGGCGACGTGTTCGGTTATGACTATTATCTCAACATCCATAAGGCTAACCTGTGGACTTCTTATACTGCCAACGCACGCAACATCCACTTCGTGTTCGGTGCAAGAACCAACTATACCGACATGCAGAGAGACGGTCGCATGCGCAACGGACTTGCTGCAAACAATTCTTATGGCAAGTCGGGCGTGGCTCACTTCCTCGACGGCGGTATCAAGAGTTCTGTAACTGCCAACCTTGGCAACGGCAACACCGTGATGGTGGGTATCGGTCTTGAGACTCGTGCTCCTGAGGCTTCAGCAGCATTTGCCGCTCCTGAAATCAACAATGACTTCGTGCTCGGTCTCCATAATGAGCAGGTGTTCTCTTCACAGGTGGGCTACAGTCTGAGAACTTCACGCTTCAATGTAAACCTCAATGGCTACTACTCATTCATGCAGAATGTCACAGAGTGGCAGAATTTCTACTTCGATGACATCAACTCATTCTCTTACGTGAGCATGACGGGTGTGAAGAAGGCTTACTACGGACTGGAACTCGGTGCGAAGTACAAGATCTGCTCTGTACTCGACATCAAGGCTCTGGGTACAATCTCAGAGGCAAAGTATCTCAACAATGCCAACGTGCGCTACATGAACTCTACAAGTGGCATCTACACCAGCGACGTTGTGATGAGCAAGGATATGCGCGAGAGCGGCACTCCACTCACAGCAGCATCTATCGGTTTGAGTTATCACAATAGCGGATGGTTTATTGACCTCGATGCCAAATATTATGACCGCATCTATCTCTCATGGTCACCTTCACGCCGCTATGTAGGCACACTGAAGACAATGGGTGTATATGAGCAGGAGTCTGTCGACGAAAACGGCAACATCATAAAGACCACCACCGTGCCTGAGCAGAGCAAGGGCAAGGGCGGACTTATGGTTGACGCAAGTATCGGCAAGAGCATCTACTTGAAGAAGGGTTCGCTCTCTATCAACCTCAGCCTGTCAAACATACTCAACAACACACGCATCGTGACAGGCGGTTATGAGCAGAGCCGTAGCGACTACACAAGTACACGCACCACAAATGCTGACGGTACTATCACCGCTACAAAGAATAACACCCGCACATATCACTTCTCGTCAAATCCGAAGAAATACTACGCTTTCGGAACTAACGGAATGCTCAACATAACATATAAATTCTAAAGAGAAAGTATGAAAGCATTGAAATATATACTTTTCGGAGCTGTCGCTCTCGTCATGGCATCATGCATGGACGGCGGATATCCGGATGTGGACACGAAGACTCCTCCCTATGGCAACAACAGCATCACGGAGGACAACGTGATAACCATACAGGAACTGAAGGACAAATACAAATCGTATGTCACCACTTCTTATACCTATACCCAGGTCACCGAGGACGTGAAGATAAAGGGTTATGTAGTGGGCAACGACATCGAGGGAAATATCTATAACGAGGTGGCTCTGCAGGATGCCACTGGCGCTATCATCGTGGCAGTTTCACAAGGTGGAATGTGCGGCTACATGCCTGAGGGTGCTGAGATTCTTGTGAGCCTTAAGGACCTCTACATCGGCAATTATGGCGCACAGGCTGAGATAGGCGTTCCTTACACCAACACCAGCGGTTCTACTTACGTGAGCCGTATGCCAGCATCTATCTGGCAGGAGCATTTCAAGATTACTGGCTATAACAAGGATGCTATCCAGCCAACGGAGTTCACCGCTTCTGACCTCTCCAACTGGAACGGCTACAAGGATGGTGGCAAACTCGGTACTCTGAAGAATGTGTCCATACGCAACGTGAAGTCCACCACTACATGGAGCGACGCTACAGGCACTTCATCCGTGAGCCTCTACTTCAACGAGATTAATGGTAGCAACACCATGATTTACACCTCTCCCTACTGTGACTTTGCAAGCGTGAAAGTGCCACAGGGCAAGTTCAACATCACGGGTATCTTCAAAAACTATAATGGCAAATGTGAGATCATCATCCGCAAGATTGCCGACATAACAGAACAATAACAAAATAACAAAATAAGAAAATGAAAAAGATTCTTTATTCTGTGCTTATGCTTGCCATGGCGGCATTCACCTTTACCAGCTGCGAGGATGTTCCCATGCCTTACGGTTGGCCAAACAACAATAGCGATGATGACAAAGAGACTACCGACGAATATATCAACGAGACCTTCGCATCAAGTTTCGGTTCGTTCACTCTCACCACAGTAGAGGGTACTCCTTGGAAGATCAATTACAGCACCGCGACTGCTACTGGCTATGACAACACATCAAAGACAACAACTCAGTCGAAGAGTTATCTCGTGTCAAAGGAGATAGACCTCTCAAGCGCTGACAAGGCATACTTGAAGTTTGACTACATCTACCGCTATGGTAGCAGGGCTGGTGCTGAGGACAAGGTGCTCATCACTTCCAACTATACTGGTGACCCTACAACTACTTCTTGGACTGACATCACAGGCACTCTGACTGAGGGTTCTGATTGGACTACATTCTCTGAGTATTCAAAGAATATACCTTCTGCCTTCATTGGTCAGTCAAAGGTTGTAGTGGCTCTCTACTATGCTTGCACCACCAACTCTTCCACATGGGAGGTAAAGAACTTCGTAATGGCTAAGGGCGAAGTTTCTGAGTCAAGCGACGACAAGGGTGACGACAAGGGAGATGACACTACAGGAGACTATTTGAATGAAACTTTCACATCAAGTTTCGGTTCATTTAATCTTACCACTGTAGAGGGTACTCCTTGGAAGATCAACTACAGCACTGCGACTGCTACTGGCTATGACAACACAACAAAGACTACCACTCAGTCGAAGAGTTATCTTGTGTCAAAGGAGGTAGACCTCTCAAAAGCAGACAAGGCTTACTTGAAGTTTGACTACATCTACCGCTATGGCAACCGAACAGGCGCTGAGGATAAGGTGCTCATCACTTCCAACTATACTGGTGACCCTACAACTACTTCTTGGACTGACATCACAGGCACTCTGACTGAGGGTTCTGATTGGACTACATTCTCTGAGTATTCAAAGAATATACCTTCTGCCTTCATTGGTCAGTCAAAGGTTGTAGTGGCTCTCTACTATGCTTGCACCACCAACTCTTCCACATGGGAGGTAAAGAACTTCGTAATGGCTAAGGGCGAAGTTTCTGAGTCTGGCGACGATAAAGGCGATGACAAGGGTGACGACAAAGGCGACAGCAAGGGTGGCGTAACCATCGACGGCACAACAGTGACTCTGACAAATGCTGACGTTACTGCAGGCACTGAGTCTGTCACAATGACCGTAAACGACCTTGGTCTCGCAGACAAGAGTACGGTTGCAGGCACATACAACTTCTCTGATGGCACAACTCTGACTGTGGCTCAGGGCAATGGCAAGAATGCGCCTACTTATTATTCTGCTTCCAATGGTTTCCGCATCTACACAGAGAATACACTGACGTTCTCTGCTTCAAAGAAGATAGCAACGATTGTAATGACTTGCGACACCTACAATGGTACAGACTATGTGGGTAACAAGGTAGCGACAGTTGCTTTCGACGGCAATACCGCCACCTACTGCAACTACTTCGATGGTGCTACAAGTGGCGGTACTCAGTTGCGTGTGAAGACCATAACAATTACTTACGCTAAATAAGTAGGCTTTGAAATTCACATATTATAACATATACGCGTGTGCGATGGCATTGGCTTCCATGCTGATGCTATCGGCATGCAGTAACGACTCCAACGGCGACGACGAGAAGCACACCGACGAAGTGGTGAACGTAAACAAGAATGTCATCACTGGTACTTCTAAACCAGAGGAGGCTCTCCGCATGGAGGTGCCACACTTGGCTGACGGACGCAAGTTGGTGCTCGTGAAGAAGACCGCCACTTATGGTGTGAACTATATCGTGGAATGGGACTGCGACAAGAAGGCTCAGCGCTGGAGTTGTTGGGAGTGGACTGCAAGCAACTCTACCAAGGGATGGAACCGCTACAATTGGCGCTCTGAGTCTGGTTGCTCATGGCAAGGCACTATTTGGCATTACGATCCCTTCCAGGAAGATTCTGACATCCCTTCGCAGTATCAATCTCTTCTGAGTGACTATCAGGGCAGTGGTTACAACCGTGGACACATCTGCGCCTCGGAAGACCGCATATGTAATCAGGATGTAAATGGTCAGACCTTCTACCTCTCCAATATGCAACCGCAGATATATGACTTCAATGGTGGCGTATGGGTGAACATGGAGAATCAGGTGCGCAAGTGGAACACCTCCGAGTATCGCGACACCATGTGGGTGTGTAAAGGTGGCACTATCGGCAATGTCTATCTCGACGGCACGGAGCAGAGTGGTGTGATAGATAACCCGAGGATGAATATCCCCGTACCAAAGTATTTCTTCATGGCTATCGTGGCAAAGAAGAACGGTTCGTATAAGGGTATGGCTTTCTGGGCTGAGCATAAGGCTAACAGCGACGCAGCTCTGGCAAAGTACATGATATCCATCGATGAACTGGAAAAGAGAACTGGTATCGATTTCTTCTGCAACCTGCCCGACAACATCGAGAATAGCGTGGAAGCGATGAACTCGCCCATAACGTGGGGACTGCAATAAATGTGGGGCTATATGTTCCCATATAAAAGTAACGAATAACAAAAGATTAGTAATATGAAAAAGATAGTACTCCTCGCTTGTGCCGCATTTGCACTCAGTGCATCGGCACAGACCGAACAGAAGGCATTACTCGAGAGCAAGAGTTATGATAACTGGTATATCGGCATCAACGGCGGACTGAGCACAAAGACTTCGCACAACAAGTGGCTGAAGAATCTCAATACCAATGCCGGTCTGCGCGTAGGTCGCTGGTTTACTCCTGCCTTCGGTTTCGAGATAGAGAGCAATGCTTACTTCGACGACAAACCTCTTTCAGGCAACGGCACCGTAGTGAAATATGGTACTGTGGATCTCGGGGCTACCATCAACCTCTCCAACTGGTGGTTTGGCTATAATGGCGAACCACGTTTCTTTGAGGTCATCGCCATCCCAGCCTTGGGTATGGGCCATGTATTCGGCAATGAGGACAAGGTGAGCCAAAGTCTCAATGACTTCACAGGTAAGTTGGCTCTCGACTTCGCGTTCAATGTAGACAAGAAGAAGAGTCTGCAGATATATCTCGAGCCTGCTATGCTCTACTCCATCTACGGCAACACATCGACTTCCACAGATTTCGGACTCGATATCAACCGTAGTCATTTCCAGTTGAACGTGGGTCTTATCTACAAGTTCAAGAACACCAACGGCACTCACAACTTCAAGTATGCTGATTCTATATATACAACTGACGACAGCGAACTCGACCGCCTCAACGGTCGCATCGCCGAACTCATGGCTGAGAATGAGCAGTTGAAGAACAGCAAGCAGAAGGAGGTCGCTCCACGCGTCATCGAGAAGACAAAGAAGATTGTTGATCCTGTCGTTACCTTCAAGCAGGGTTCCAGCGACATAGAGAAACTGCAGTATGCCAACATCGAGAAGGTGGCAGGTTATCTTAAGAACAATAACAACGCCAAGATTCAGATCACTGGTTATGCTTCTACCGAAGGTTCTGCCAAACTCAACCAGAAACTCTCTGAGGCTCGTGCCGAGGCTGTGAAGCATGCCCTCATCAGCAAATACGGCATCGCTGCCGACCGCATCACCATCTCTGGCGAGGGTGCCACCGATGCCCAGTCATCCGAAACTGCTTACAATCGCATAGCAGTCATGACCGTCACCGAG
>CAVKNF010000068.1:0-12936 GCA_963657415.1 bacterium
TGGTTGCAAGAAGTCCGTCTCTGCGATTGCGCGACATATGTCGCAAACTTGTGCGGCATTCGTCACACACATTTTTGACATTTGTCGCACAAGTTTATGACAAATGCCGCACACGTTTGCGACATATGTCAAAACATCCGCGCACGCAACTTTTCCAAACGAGCCATCTAAGTCATAACAATCTTCCACACACCTGCAAGCTATATGATTGCACTTTATTTATAGAACCCACCCAAAACGGGAAAAACAATCTCTTATGTAAAGATATCCCCAAAAGGAGAGGCTTTTTCGATTTTTTGTTTACCTTTGTCATATCATCAATATTTTATTATTCTACTAACTAAGGCAAGCATGATTTTTATGAAGAGAGCCTTTACCTTAATTGCGGTTATTGTTTTTTGTGTGATGGCATTATCGGCAGCCAATACGGTGCCGCCCGACACGCTTGCCACGCGCATGTGGCGACAGGTGACAGCTTTCCCACAGGAGAAGCTGTATGCCCAGACCGACCGATCCGAGTATACATGCGGCGACACGATATGGGTGCGCCACCACATTACTGACGCCACGACTCTTGTGCCTTCCCATGCAAGCCGGTATGTGTATGTTGAACTGGTTAATCCTTTTGGACAGCTTGTGTGCCGCCAGATGATGCGGCAGGATGCGAACGGCGACATTTACGGATACATGCCTACCGCCTTTGACCTGCCGGCGGGCTTATACACGCTCCGCGCCTACACACGCTTCATGGCCACCACTACGCCAGAGTATGTCTTTGAGCGTCAAGTAAGGATTCTTAGTTCCATATACAATCCCGTAAGGATAGCGGCAAACGGCAAGGGCGCCACGGTGCGGCTCTCGTTCACCGAACCTAAGAGTGGAAAACCCATACAAGGAGGTAATGTAAAAGTGTCTTCAGCTGATGGACAGATGGCTTTTACCGGGAATACGGACAAAGGCGTAAGCTTGCACGCCATGGACATAGGCTCAAACCGCAGTTGTCTGCTTGTGGAAGTGGGCAACTACAGCGAGTTCGTAACGATAAACGGGGATGGCATTGACCTGCAACTCATGCCCGAAGGCGGACAGTTGGTAATGGGACAGCGTTGTCGCGTAGCCTACAAGACTGTTGCCGAGGACGGACTTGGAATAGACATGAAGGCGACTGTCACCGACGACAAAGGCAATGTGGTGACCAAGTCAGGAGTCGCCCATCGTGGCATGGGCATGTTCTACATCACTCCACAGCCTGGCCGCACATATAAGGTGACGTGCGTCGCTGCCGACGGGCAGACAGCCGTCGCCAAGATGCCAGAGGCCAAGACGGGCGCACGGCAAACAACGGCGCCAGCATAGTATTCCTGCCTGAGGTGACGGTGACAGACAGATATCGCCCCAAGACCGAATACGAGAGCCTTGCAAGGGTGTCAGGTCGCTCTATAACGGCTGAGATGCTAAAAGGCGAAGGAAGCAAGAGCGTGTTCAGTTTTCTCAAGGGAGCATACTATTTAGGACTTACTTATGACTTCAACAACGAGTGGTTCTTCTATCACACCGTTCCATCCTACTTGGTGATTGACGGCACAGTGTGGGCTCTGTCGTCAAAGACAGTCCTTACTATGATAGCCATACTTGAAAGCATTAGGGTGAGCGACGTGCTCCAGATAGACATCATCAAGGGTGCGGTGACGGGCTCGTTGCCTACACTTGCCGGAATTGAGGCCCTTGACATGAGCAGCAGCGCCATCGTGGTGACAACAAAGAAAGATGCCAAGAGGACGAATACTGACGTGGCTTTTGTACGTCCGCTCGGCTACCAGCGTCCTGTGGAGTTTTACAATCCTATGCATACCGCACCCGAAGACTACGGGCTGCGTCGCACCGTATATTGGAACCCCTCGATGCGCATTGCCAAGGGCAAGGCCACGCTTATGTTTCTGCCCAATGGCACCACAAGCTATCATCTCGTAGTGGAAGGTGTGGACAACCAGGGCAGACTCTTAAGAATCTCAAGAGAAATAAGGTAGCGCAAGCAAGTGCGTTTTAGTGACGGTAAAAAATAAGCCGCAAATCATACCAAGTTATTTTTTACCGTCACTTAGGCCCATTTTACAACAATAGCAATAAAAAAAAGCATAAATAAGACATCTCTTTCATTATTTTTCTCTAATTTTGCGAAAGAAACATTTATGTCACCAAATAATACCGCATTGCAAAGTAATCGCGTTGACAGTATTTTATAGGTATGTAAATGCCCTGTGTAAGGGCACGAATTAAGAGAGAGAGAGTTATTTTTATTATTTATCTAATCCATCTACTATGCAAAAATCAAGCAAGTATTTAGGTTTGCTTGTTGCTATGGGAGCTACATTAATACCTTTCGAAGGGGGGGGTAGCTTTTTAGCGGCTCACGCCGCTGGCGTCATGGCAACGCAGCAGCAAGATGGCGTCTGCACCGGTACAGTTGTCGACGCCACTGGTGAGCCAGTCATTGGAGCTGTAGTACGCGTCAAGGGTACACAGACGGCTATTATCACCGACATCGACGGAAACTTCACGCTCAAGGGTGTGAAGAAAGGTGCAACGATCGACATTTCGAGCGTCGGCATGGTCAGCCAATCCATTGTATGGAACGGTACGCCATTGAACGTGACGTTGCAAGACGATTCACAGACCATCGGCGAGGTCGTAATCACAGGTTATGGTGGCGTGCAGAAAGCCAAGACCATGACAGGTTCGGCATCCGTGGTCAACATGAGCACACTCCAGAAACTGCCAGTGACAACAATGACCGAAGGTCTCGGTGGTCGTGTGGCAGGTGTGTTCACACAGCAGAGCTCAGGTGCTCCAGGTGAGAAGACCAAAATCTGGGTGCGTGGTGGCAGCAATATCCTTTATGTCATTGATGACGTAGTGCTCGACACTTCTGAGGGTGAGGACTTCTTCAGCCGTCTGCGTCCTGACGACATTGCCAACATGTCCGTGCTCAAAGATGCCTCTGCGACAGCCGTTTACGGTCCACGTGCAGCCAATGGTGTTGTCGTGATTCAGACCAAACGAGGTACAGAGGGTGCTCCAGAGATTACCTTCAACCAGAAGGTCACCATCATGACACCGGCATACCGTCCTAAGGTCATGAACTCCTATGAGTACGCCAAGACCATGAATGAGCTGTATTTTGCCAGCTATGAGGAGAATCCACGCTATAGCAACACCGAGTTGGCCAAGTATTACATGGGCTACCTCAACCAAAATGGCTATAGCCGTGAGGACATACACAAGATGGTGAATGATGAGTATGGCGTAAACTGGTCGCTCGACTATGTGAACGAACTTTTCGACCCATACAAGACACAGGGTGGCGACATCGAAAACTACTACCAGACCTACGATCCATGGGAGATGTTCAACCACACACAGCCCATGTATCAGACCAACGTGAGTCTGCGAGGCGGAAGCGAGCGCATCAAGTATTATTCTTCTGTGGGCTACATGGATCAGGAAGGTCTGAGCAAGACGTTCAACTACAAGCAGTACAACATCATTGTCAACACCGACGCTTACCTGCTGAAGGACAAGAGCCTCAAGTTCACGTTCAACCTCAATGGTAACATTAGCGATCAGAAGAAGCCTGGATCTGGCGAGAGTGTGTTCAACTCCGTAATGTACGGCAACAACATTCCTAACCGTCCTTCAGCATGGACTACAGGCAACGCCCGTAAGGGTTCGGCTGAGTCGCTTCTCAACAACGGCTTCAACAATGCCGATACCAAGCGTTTCCAGATGAACGCTGCATTGAAGTGGAACCTCCCTTGGGTGGAAAATCTGGTGGCAACTGCCAGCCTTAACTACACCACAACACATCAGATGAACAAGCAGTTCACCTATGATCAGGAGAACGTCTACGACACACCTTATTCTACTACATTCTCTACCTATAACGCAGAGAACGCCCAGCTTTACCAGTACTGGTATGACTACAAGCTGACGACTGGCATATTCCAGCTCGACTACACAAAGTCCATCGGCAAGCACAACTTTGCCGTAATGGCTGGCTACCAGAGTCAGATACGCCATTCCAACTGGAGCAGCCAGACCAAGAAGGGCTTCGCCACGACACTCGCCCCACAGGAGGACATAGGTGCCACGATGGTGTCGAGCGGCGGTTCGGCAAGTGACTGGGGATCGGCTTCACTTATCGGTCGCCTCACCTACGACTATGCCAACAAATACATGTTCCAGTACACCATGAACTACAACGGCTCGCTCAACTATAGCCCTGGCAAGCGTTGGGGATTGTTCCACGCTTTCTCAGTGGGTTGGAACATGGCAGAGGAGTCATGGTTCAAGAAAGTCATTCCGCACTCTATCGTCAACGAGTTTAAGTTGCGTGGCGGTTTCGGTCTCGTGGGTAACGATGTGGGTGACCCATTCGACTATCTTACACAGTATTCGCAAAGTGGCAACCGTGTGCTCTTCGGCAGCGGCATGACTTCGAATGTGGGTTGGTATATCAACAGCGTAGCCAACGACTTGCAGTGGTCAAGCTCTAAGCAGATGGGTGCAGGTCTCGACTTCAGCATGTTCAACGGACGCCTGAACGGTTCGGTAGACACATACCTCTATCTCAACAAGGGCGATGTCATGAACATGACCACCGACATGATACGTACCGATATACTTGGTATGCCTAACATCCCGCAAATCAATGCGCCATATGTGACCAACAAGAAGGGCGGTGTGGAAATCTCGCTTAACTGGCAGGACAAGATTGGCGACTTCGGCTATAAGCTCGGTGTCACCTACTCTCACTGGGATCAGATTACCACCAAGCATACTGACGAGAGCTCCGACTGGTACTCGAAGACTTGGGATACGGCAGGCACACGTTACGAGTTTGCAGGTGTGACTTACGGAGTTGGCTTTAAGACCGACGGTCTGTACCAGTCGTGGGAGGAGATTTACAACTCGATGATCTCTTACAACCGTGCATTCTCTCCTGGTACAGTGAAACTTGTCGACCTCAACGGCGACGGCTATGCCGACGACTATTATGTGACTAACTCTCCGGGTAATGTGCCTCTCACACAGTACGGCTTCACTATCGGCGGCTCTTACAAGGGCTTCGAACTTGAACTGTTCTTCCAGGGAGCCACAGACGTGACTGGTACTATGACATCACCGTTCCGCTCACAGCAGGACTACATGTGGAACTATGGTCAGTATGGCTTTGGCAATGCCTACACACCAAGCAACGGCAACACAAATGCAGCCATACCTCTGCCGACAAATTCCAGCCGCTCATGGGGTTACTCATATCTTGACATGTGGCAGTTTGACTCTTCATACCTGAAACTGAAGAATATCAGCCTGCGCTATGACATGAAGCACTCCGTGCTGAAGAATGTGGACTTCGTAAAGGGTCTCGACCTGAGCTTCGTCATCACCAACGCATTCACATGGACCAAGAGCAACTATCCGTACAAGAACCTGCAGGATCCTGAGTTCATCACGACCTATCATAATATCTATGGTTCGGGCGGTACACTCGGCAGCTACCCAACACAGCGCACATACACATTCAATGTTGTATTTACACTCTAAAAGCAAACGACAATGAAAAGCAAAATCAATATAAAAAGATACATGTGGGCTGGAATGTTCGCTGCGGTGCTTGGAACCACAGTGACATCCTGCGACCCCTTGGGCGTGGAGCCTACTACCAAGGTTGATGAGACCCGCTTCTGGCAGAACCCGCAACTGGCACGCTCATATGTCAACAATTTCTATTTTATAGATGCCACAGGATCTGGTCACGACTTCACCTCTGAGCAGTGGTCAGACAACTGCCAAGGCAACTGCGAGACCGACTGGAGCACATACCGCCAGCTGTCTTACAACAATCGCCAGTATGACGAGACAAGCGGAGGCACAGGCCCTTGGACGGGCGCATACCAGAACCTGTACCAGATACATGTGGGTATGGACAAGATTGCCAATAGCAGTGCTCTCGAAGAAAGTCTGAAGAGCCAGTTGCTCGCCGAGTGCTATTTCTTCCGCGCATGGGTTTACTTCGACATGGAGAAGTTCTGGGGAACGGTACCTTACGTTGACCACGCGCTCTCACTCGACGAAGACACTTATCTGGAGCGCGCCAAGCGCGAGGTGCTCTTCGACAACATCCTTTCAGACCTCGACAAGTCGATGGAGTATTTCGATCAGATGAGCGGAACTCCTGACGTCGGCATGATAAACAAGAACGTGGCTGAAGCATTCAAGTCGCGCGTGGCTCTCTATGCTGCCGACGCTGCCTCTGCTTCCACCAAGGGCATATACAGCGACGACGAGGCAGGTCTGTTCAAGTTTGAGAAGTCTGCCCAGCACTACTATGAGATAGCCTACAACGCTGCCAAGGACCTTCTGGGCAAGTATGACCTTGAGCCAAACTACGAGGATCTCTTCACATCGGAGACAGCCCACACAAGCGTGGAGTCTATCTGGCCAGTGATGTTCAAGGACAACCAGCGCAGCGGATTCAACCCCACTGCAAAGAACGGTCCTAATGGCTCTTACTATGGTAACACTGACAAGATAACACGTTCTTGGACATTCCGCACCGGACTGTTCCCTACTCAGGACCTTGTGGACTGCTATCTGCAGAAGGACGAGGCTGACGGCAAGTGGAAGCACTGGTGGGAGACCAAGCAGGCTCAGGATCTTAACATCGAGGTGACAACAGACGAGAATGGCGACAACGAATATTCTGGTTCGGGAGACGACTATCGCAAGATATTCGAGAACCGCGACAAGCGTTTCTATGCCACTGTGACATACGACGGATCGTACATGGGTCCTAACACCAACCCGATATACGAGATTCAGACATGGATAGACAAGTCTACCATGGACGATGAGCGCACCTTGATGTACAGTTCACTGCACACGGGATACCGCACTCTGGAGAACATCTCGGCATATCCATCAGGTTCAGGCTCTGCACAGACCATCACTGGTTACTACTCTCGTAAGTACTCTCACTTCGACAATTTCAACGACGACGGTACTCTCAAGACCGACCAGCGCACCACATGCTATTTCAACATACGCTACGCTGAAGTGTTGCTCAACCTTGCCGAGGCTGCCGTAAACCTTGACAAGACAAGCGAGGCCATCACTCAGGTGAACAGCATACGTGAGCGTGCTGGCATGGATGCTTACGATGGAGCTACCGACAAGCAGAGCGTGTATGACGAGGTGAAGGTGGAGCGCCGCATGGAGTTCGCTTTCGAGAACCCAGGCTTCCGCTATTTCGACCTGCTCCGTTGGGGTGAGGCCGAGGGCAAGACCGAGATACCTGAACTCAACAAGGTGTCACGTGGCATACAGATATTCCGCGTGGGCAAGCACAGCACTGTGGCTGGAGAAAACGGAGTGCCTCTTGAGGTAGGTGAGACCAACGCCGACGGAAAGAACTATGAGACTCCTACATTCCGCACACTGCCTATGGACTACAGCCCATACCTGCGCAAGTTTGACAATGCACGTTACTATTTCTCTCCGTTCGCGTCAACGATGCTGAAGTCATACAAGCAGCTGCAGCAGAACCCAGGTTGGAACGGCTACAGATACGAATAACATTTAACAATGCGTGGAATTTACAGTACACGCTTTAAGACATTAATGATATGAAAATGATAAGCAAAATAAAGAATATCTCCGCCGTATTGCTTCTCGTGCTCGCTTCATCGATGGCAACAAGCTGCCAGTCGGGTATCGACTACGAGCCTGCGCCCGAGGAGTATTACACCGATGTCGACTTGTACACAACGATGGTATATTCGCGCTATCTCTTCACCGACTGCGTGTATGGCAAGAACTATGACAAGTATACAAGCTATATAGCACAGACATCGTTGCAGAACAGTAGTGCAAGCTGGACCAACAACACTGGTGCAGACTACACCGTGAGCGTGAATGGCGAATTGCAAACGATAGCCGACGGCCAGACCGTGACGATACCAAACGGCATCAACAACATGAGCACACGCGAAGATGCATCTGCTCCCGACGGCAAGGTATATGTCTTGACATATTACCTGCTGCCTAAGGTGACATACTCCACAGCCAACAAGGGCTTCCTCTTCGACCTCAACAAGTATACTGGTTCCGACCATTTCGAACTGGTGGACGGCGAGGACGGCAAGGCAGAGAAAGTGATAGGCGATGTCAATCCCAAGCAACTTGTCATAAGCCTTATCCCCGACAGCTATTATGGCACGGACATGACGCTGACACCTGTAAACGGCGCGCCTGCTCTCGGCACACCTGCCGACTACTCTGTACCGCGCCAGTATCTGCTCAAGAACGAGTTTTACCGCCCAGACAGTGTGCCTCAGGCACAGCGCCTCTATGAGGTGCAAGTGGTGATGCTGCCAGAATAAAAAAAGTAAAAGAGCCGGAGGACGCAATTGCCTTCGGCTCTTTTTTTATGTTTTTCTCAGAACTTATATGTATAACCTATGCCGAAGATGTGGCTTTTCGGCTCGTCATCATCGTCGTCCCATACATTCTGGAAGCGATAGTAGAGTTTTAGGTCGTGCTGCTTCGTGATGGAGATATTCGAACCTACGGTGTATCTCATCTTCTGCAGTCCGCCTTCGCCATGAAATGCCTCCGCACTGGCAAAGGGAGTCAGGGGAGTGTGCTTGATGCGATAGGTCATCTGGAAGCGCGAGCGCAAGAGGTGGCTACTCTTGCTTTTTATGTCTTCCCATTCCTCGGTGTCTGTGTCATACTTCTTTTCTGAAGCCTTTGGACGGTAGGTGTATTGATACATCTCTCGCAATGAGAGACCCAGACTTCCGAAACTGTAACTGCCTGTCACGGCTGCCTGAAAGCGATGGCGTGGCCACCAGTATGACGGTATTATCTTGTTGACAGTGCCATTCTTGTGATATGTCTCGGTGCCTCCGCGATGGTCGTAGAGGAGGTTGTAGGCGGCGGAAAACTTCAGATAGCGGTTCAACTTATAGTCCGTGCCCACAGCCACACTGTATCTGTCCATCTCCTTGGAGTTGTTTCTGCTGCGCGCACCGATCTCGCCTTCTATGGTCCAGTGCTTGTCTATCTTCTTCTCCACTCCGGCATCCATCCATACGCCGAAATCGCTTTGTGCCACCACTGCTGTTGCCATAGAGCAGAATGCGAACATGAAAATGTATCTCTTCATATTATAATGTCACATGTTATTGTTATACGTATTCTTCCTGATGCAGTTTCACTTGTCCGTCCACGCTGTTTGACTCTTCCGAACGATAGAATATCTTGATGACGCTCATGTCGCGAAGGAAGTCTATGCCGCCTATCTCCACCTTCTCTATGTCAAGTCCGGTGCGCTCCCGCAGGTCTTCGATGAGTTGCTGCCTGCACTCGGGTTTTATCAACTCTATGCGGTCATACTGCACCATCTTCACGGCAAGACTGCCTTTCAGCTTGATGTTTTCAAATATGTATATCAACGCAATAAACAGCACATTGACAACAGCCAGATAGACATAACCCAATGTAGCCGACAAGCCGTTGATGACCGACAGGGCAAGGATGGTGAAGAGATAGGTCATCTCGCGCACAGGCATTGACTCGGTGCGGTAGCGTATGATGCCGAAGATGGCAAACAGACCAAGTGCAAACTCTATCTTCACTTGCGTGCCGCCCAACAGGTTTATCAGGAAGAACACGCTGACACCTATGAGCATAAAGGTGAAATAATATTCTCTGTGGCGGCTCTTGGGGAAGTAAAGGCAATGCGTTATGATGCCTGTGGCTATGATGTTGATCAAAAATCGGAGTATCATCGGCAGTATGCCGGAAACATTACTTGTCAGTATATCCATATTTTCTTTTTTATATGCAGGGGTGTAATCATTCTCTGTGTTTGCTCTCCTTACGCCAGTTTTGCCAGTTGCATGAGTCGCGGTTTCATGCGGTTTAGACGCAGATGGGGATTGGTCAATGCCTCTCCTATGCAGTATTTGCTAAAACCGCATTGCTTTATGCGCAGTGTCCGCAACATGCCCAGTATTGGCGAGGGCTTCAGTCCGTCACGCTTCAGTTCTATTATTGCCACATGATCGAGCGAACAGCAGTTTCCTGTGGTGATGTTATGAAATGACAGGTCGGTGTCTATCGTCAACCTCTCGGTCTTGGCATTGTTGACCAGCGTGATGCGGTGAAAACTGTTTTCTATCTTGCGCTCCAGTGATGTCGGATTTATGCCGATATTGCCCTGCAGAAACTCTCTGCACTCTTTCTCATCGGTGGCGTCTATCTGCATACGGCACTTGCGGGTCTTGCCGTGGTTGTCCTTGGTCTTCACCTCCAGAAAACTCATATGGCTGTCGACATACGACCTTATCCTCACCTTCTGCCTACCGGCGTGTCCGTCATGGTGGGCATTATAGAAGGCATAGTCATGGGAGTCGAAATAGATGGTGGAATAGTTCATGTTTCGCTTGCCGTCGATTTCTTGTATGCGATAGTCGCTACCCGCCATCTGCAGTAGCGTCATCAGTTTGTCCGTGGTGGTAACAAACTTTGTGTCGGTCCTATTCATCAGTCTTATGCCTCCCATCTCTTCGAGAGAGATAGGGTGAAACTGGCTTATTATGGAATTCATCGTCATATATGCGTCAGGTTTTTATATTCTATTGTTTAGTGCCATCCCGGACCGCCACCGCCCGGTTGTCCACCACCATTGCCACCACCGTTGCCTCCGCTGTAGTTATAGTTGGTGATCATTGTTGACAAAGATACTGTGGCCAGACTATTGCCTCCACTCACAGTGGCATCAGTGGTGTAGCCGCAGAAACTGGTGCCTCCGCTCACGGTGTTTCCCGTGGTGAATGTATATGAAGAACCTGTTGACATTTTTGGAGAAGATACTACCAAGGTGTAGCCCTGCTGGGAGTAACTGCGCGGTACGGAGAAAGAGAAGATATTGTTGCCGCTGTTGTCAGCCAGAGATATATACTGACCGCTGCTTATGCTGCTGCCACCGATTATCACTACGGGTTGGGTGGTGGCGCTCTGTGTAGGCGTAGATGTCGTGCCGCCGATACCTATGAGCGTGCCGCCAGTAATAGAGAAAGTATTTTCATCGCAGTCGAAACCCGCCTCGGGAGTCGTCGTGCCACAAGCAATTACTATGCCACCGCTTATCGTGAGGGTGGAGTTGGAGTCTATACCATCATTATTCGTACCCATGGCAAACACGTTGCCACCGCTTATTGTGAGGGCTTTTGATGAGTTTATGGCATCGTCATAGCAATATGACATGATGGTGCCACCCGTGATGTCGAGCGTGCTCTTGCTCTCTATGCCTTCCGAACCTTCACCACCGGTGCACTTCACCATGATGGTGCCGCCATTGAGATACATAGCGCCGTCGCTCTTGATACCTTTTGCCGAGGTGTCAAGTCGCTGGTAAACGTACTGCGCACCGGTCGTCATCACCTTTATCACACCGCCGTTGACCGTGAGAGTCTGGTCGGTTTTTATTCCCTTGCCACCGGCTCCAGTGCTTTTGCAAAGCAGTTCACCACCATTCATCACGAAGATACTGTCAGACTTCACACCTGCACATCCGCTGACATCCGCACCGTCTTCATCGAGTTCGCCTCCGCCAGTGGTGATAGCCGTGGTGCGTCCGCCGTCTATCTGCACCAGTCCATCGCTGCTCAGTCCCTTGCTGGCAGTGGCTGAGGTCTCAACATTTATCACACCACCTTTTATGTATATGGCATCATTGCCCTTGATGGCATTGCCTGCTGTGGCCTTCACGTATATATTATTGCCTGGACGGAAGAAAACATAGTCGTCACTGCGTATGCCAGCCTTGCAGTTGGCATACACCTTCAGACTGCCGGAACCAGAGAAGAGCAACTTGCCCTCACTGAAGAGTGTTGCCTTCATGTCTTCGTCGTCGGTAGCGTCACTATAGATCGTGCCGTCAGTAAGGGTGTTGGTAGTACCATCGTTCAGGATGATGTATCCTCGCTTAGAACTCTGGATGTTGATGGCAGCACCGTCAGGATTGGTGATGTCTACGCCATCAAGAGCGAGGGCAAACTTCTTCTCGCTGTATATCTTCAAAAAACCGTCATCCGTAGTTCCCGTAACGGTGTATTTCACCTTCTTTGCTTCAGAGTTGATGATTACGTCTGCACCGTTGATGGTTACGGTTACACCGCTGACATTACACGTATAAGATGCCGACGTGCCATTAAAGGCTATGGTCACCTCATTGGTAAACTCATTATTCTCAATGTAGTCATCATAGTCCTCGGCAGATTCGTCCGTAGGTATCGTCTCTTCTTCGGTCAGAGCGGACTCGTCTATGGCGATATCCATAGACGTAAGGTCAGATATGGTGGCTGCTGGAGTTACCGTAGCATCCGAACCGTTATTGCCAGTCTGTTCTCTATTGTCATCAAAGTCTGTAAAGTCAGACCCTGGTGTGCATGCCGCCATAAGTGATGCAGCAAGAGCAATGATAATGTATAACCGTCTCATAGTCGTAAGTATATGTTGGTTTTCTACTACAAAAGTACATCATCATATACTTACGGGAAAATAATTTCAACAAACGCCCAGATTTCCAAAACGATTCAGCACATTCTCTCATAGGCGTGTACCTCTCAAAAATATTATACCGTTATACCATTGCTAATAATATTTTCATATAGAGGAGAAGGGTATTTCATGGGAGGTACAGCGGGGATAGGTATTCATAGGAGGTGCAGCGAGGACGCAGCACCTACTATGGTTACCATTGCTCCCTTGAGTGGTACGGCGGGGGCGCCGTACCTCCTAATGAATACCATCATTCTTCATCCCCTCCCTGGGGAGGGTTAGGGAGGGGTTATTCCCTCGGGAGGG
>CAVKNF010000069.1:0-12911 GCA_963657415.1 bacterium
TGAAGTTTGTCATAACCAACTGGAATGCGTTCTCCTGCAAGTCTTCCATCTTGCCATTGAGGAAATCCTCCTCTGTGAATGGGCACTCCATAGCCAATATCTTGAGGAACTGCTCGCGGCATCCTTCATAGTCGTTGTTGGTAGTGATATTGACCACACGGTCCCAGAGGATGTTGGCGATATCCATACCCATACGCTCGCCCATGAGAGCATGACGGCGCTTCTCATAGATGACCGTGCGCTGCTTGTTCATCACGTCATCATATTCGAGCAGGTGCTTACGTGTGCCGTAGTGGTTTTCCTCCACCTTCTTCTGTGCACGCTCGATAGACTTTGATATCATAGATGACTCTATGCGCTCGCCGTCCTTGAATCCGAGACGGTCCATGACGCCAGAGATACGGTCAGAACCGAAGAGACGCATGAGCTTGTCCTCGAGAGAAACATAGAATACAGAAGAACCTGGGTCACCCTGACGACCTGCACGACCACGCAACTGGCGGTCTACGCGGCGACTCTCGTGACGCTCCGTACCGATGATGGCAAGACCTCCGGCATCCTTCACCTCCTGAGTCAGTTTGATATCCGTACCACGACCTGCCATATTGGTTGCGATGGTAACGACACCGAGTTTCTTCTCCACAGGTTTGCCGTCCACCATGACAGTACCCGTCACGCACTTACCTGCCTGGGCGACGATGTCAGCCTCCTTCTGGTGCAGTTTTGCATTAAGCACCTGACATGGCACATGGTTTTGGTCGAGCATACGCTTGAGCAATTCGGATATCTCCACGGATGTCGTACCGACAAGACAAGGACGACCGGAGTTTCTCATATCGATGATTTCCTGTATCACAGCCTTATATTTCTCGCGGTTAGTGCGATATACGCGGTCTTCCAAGTCGTGGCGAAGCACAGGACGGTTGGTAGGAATCTCCACGACATCGAGTTTGTAGATATCCCAGAACTCACCTGCCTCGGTCACGGCCGTACCGGTCATACCTGCCAACTTGTGATACATACGGAAATAATTCTGCAGAGTAATGGTAGCGAAGGTCTGTGTGGCAGCCTCCACCTTCACATGCTCCTTGGCTTCCACAGCCTGATGGAGTCCGTCTGACCAGCGGCGACCCTCCATGATACGTCCGGTCTGCTCGTCGACGATCTTCACCTCGCCGTCGATGACAACATACTCGTCATCCTTGTTGAACATACTATAGGCCTTGAGCAACTGCTGCAGTGTATGCACGCGCTCGCTCTGCACAGCATAGTGTGCGAGCATCTCGTCCTTCTTCTCTATGCGCTGCTCCTCGGTGAGGTCCTTCTCATTTTCGAGTGCCGACAGTTCGCTTGTGATGTCAGGCAAGACGAAGAGTTTGTCGTCCTTCACCTCTTTGGCAAGCCATGCCGTACCCTTGTCGGTGAGGTCGCAAGAGTTGAGTTTCTCATCAACCACGAAATATAGAGGCTCCACGGCCTTAGGCATCTCGCGGTTGTTGTTCTGCATGTAGTACTCCTCAGTCTTGAGCATGCTGCTCTTGATGCCCTCTTCAGAGAGATACTTGATGAGAGCCTTATTCTTTGGCAGAGCCTTGAATGAGCGGAAGAGTGCGAGGAAGCCCTCCTCGGTGAGTTTTGATCCTTCCGACTTTTTGCCCTGCTCGGTGAGTTTCTGTCCCTCGGCAATCTTGGTCTTAGCCTCAGCCAGATACTGTGTAGCGAGAGTGCGCTGTACGCCGACAAGTCTTTCCACCAATGGCTGATACTCCTCAAACATCTGGTCGTCACCCTTCGGTATAGGACCTGATATAATAAGAGGTGTACGCGCGTCGTCTATGAGCACGGAGTCCACCTCGTCGACGATGGCGAAGTTGTGCTTGCGCTGCACGAGGTCGGCAGGCGATGTCGCCATGTTGTCACGCAGATAGTCGAAACCAAACTCGTTGTTGGTACCGAATGTGATGTCTGCCTCATAAGCCTTACGGCGCTCGGCAGAGTTAGGACGGTGCTTGTCGATACAGTCTACAGAAAGACCATTAAACATGTAGAGAGGACCCATCCACTCAGAGTCACGCTTTGCCAGATAGTCGTTGACGGTCACCATGTGCACACCATTACCGGTCAGGGCATTGAGGAATACAGGCAGCGTACCCACGAGGGTCTTACCTTCACCCGTTGCCATCTCGGCAATCTTACCCTGGTGCAGGGCGATACCACCGAATATCTGCACGTCATAGTGCACCATGTCCCACTTCACCTTGTTGCCTCCGGCTGTCCACTCATTGTGATAAATGGCTTTGTCGCCGTCGATGGTCACGAAGTCGTTGGCTGGGTTGGCAGCGAGGTCGCGGTCAAACTCGGTAGCGGTAACCACCACTTCGGAGTTCTCGGCAAAGCGGCGTGCCGTGTCCTTCATGATACTGAAAGCCACAGGCATAATCTCGTCGAGAGCCTTCTCGTAGATGTCGAGCACTTCCTTCTCGAGTTTGTCGATCTGATTGAAGATAACCTCACGCTCATCAATCGGAGTGTCCTCGATCTTAGCCTTCAGTTCGGCAATCTTGTTCTTCTGTTCTGTAGCGGAACCCTGCACATACTGTTGCAGTTCCTTGGTCTTTGCACGCAGTTCGTCGTTTGACAGTGCCTTTATCGCCGGATAGGCCTCCTTCACCTTTTCCACGAGAGGCTGTATCAGTTTCATGTCGCGTGATGACTTGTTGCCAAACACTGACTGCAGGAATGATATAAAACTCATATTCTATTATTTTTGTTTTCTATGTATAATATATATATAATGTGTAAGTGATATGTCTCAGGGATAAGTCCCCCCTAAGTCTGTCATGTGCCTCGTCAGAATAGCGGGGCTGAGTTGCAGGCATTGGGTGCCCTGATATGTATGCACTTGGCGATGGTGGGCGCTATGCGCTCGGTCGTTATTTCCTGCTGCACATGCTCTGCCTTGACATTGGCGCCAAGGAATATCACAGGAAAGGGCACAAAACCCATGCGCGACTGATAGCTCTCGCCGGTATCTTCATTATATATTCTCCAGCCTGGTGTCACCTCCACCTTCAAGTCACCCGATATGGCTGTATCATAAGGAGAGTCAGCCACCGAAGCCACTCCCGAGGTCATCATGAGCAGGTCCTTGGAACGCTGCATCACCTCGGAATAACTTGCCTTGCTGTTCTCTATGAGTTTATGGTTGAGATATATCTGGTTTTTGAAGTAAGCCTCCACCCACTTGCCGCTGCCATAGACGGCTGAGAGATACATATTGAGCAACTGGGCGGTGCGGTTGATATAGAATGTGCCTGTGGGTATCTTATATTTGGCATAGTCCACATCTGGCTCTGAGGTGTAGCCTGTGGATGTCAGCACAAACATCACGTTGTCGGCTCCCACCTTTGCCTCTATGCCATTGATGAGTGTGGCGAGCGATGTGTCGAGGGTGGTGTAGACGCCTTCCATCTCGTTGCGCGTGCCCATGCTGTTGCCAAGGGATGCCGAGAGTGTCACTGCCAAATAGTCAGTCACATTGTCCTTTCCCATGGCATTATCGCTGACACAACTCAGCGCTGCCTTCACCACAGCATCATTCATCAGTTCCTTCTTGTTGCGTGGTGTGGCACCATTATATGCCTTTGCCCACGTCTGTGCGGCAGAGGGATAATATGACGAGGTGGTCCACTGTGAGGTGTTGTCGTCAAGCCAGAATGCGCCGTTGGCGGCATGTCCTGCCGAGAGTATGGCGGCATCCTGCGACTGCGCTACGGCAAATACCAATGCGCTGCCGTCGGTCTGCACCTTGAGTTCGTCGCCGATAGTGGATGTCGCTATGTGTGCAGGCGACACCACGGTCTTCTTGTCGTAGACACAATATTCAGGGCGCAGGGTCTCGCGGTTGAGCCACTGCTGTGATATAATCTTGTTATACTGCGGAGTGGCACCCGTTGCCACACATGCTACAGCCGAGGCGCGGTCTACGGGCGAGAAAGGATAACTCACGGCTTCATAGACGCGTCCCTGCTGCAACAAGCGGCGGAATCCGTCCTGCTTGTAGAGCGGCGAAAAATGCTCTATGTAGTCCGTGCGCAATTGATCCACGGCTATGTTGACTACAAGCCGCGGTGCTATGTTGAGTGTCTGCGCCTCTGTCTCCAGACCATAAAGGGCTGCTATGAGCGCGGCAAGGCAAATGCCGCTGAGCCGCCATGGCTGTGAGGAAGCGCGCTTATTCTTTCTTCGTTTCATCATTAGAGAAATCTGATCTCCTCAAATATGTTTCAAGCAAAAATATTGCCAACAGTGTCACACCCTCTGCATAACGCTGCAGGAAGAGTCCCATAACTACCCCCAAGCCTGTCATTGCGGCAAGCACGGCGAGCCAGCGCGACTTCTGTCCTTTGCGCAGGCTCTTCACGATGGGCGCAAGCAGGAACAGCGAGAGCGGATTAAACACAAGTATCTGACAGTTAAGGCTTACCGTGGGGTGCTGAGAGAACACCATTGCCAGCAACACGAGTCCCATGATGCCGGTCAAGGCAAGCACGATGGCATCAAATTGCCACAGGCGCTTTTTGCGACGGCTCTCTGTGAAGACTACTGCCGTAAGCACGAGCAGAAAGGCTACGGCAACGGTCTCCGGGCGCAGCAACCACTTGTCGGCAAACGATGGTTCGGCGTCGACATATGCCGACGGCAAAGCCCAGCGTGTCGATGTGACAAGTTGTCGGTCTTTCTCGCCGGTGTGGACTATGCGCGCCGTACTGAAGTCACGGAAAAGCATATAGGGCAGAAACTGCGACTCGCGTGTGGTCACCTTGCGGTCTGCCTTTACGCCGAGCAGGAAGTCATTGCCCCAGCGAGCCCAGAGATGTCCCTTATTCCATTCATGTATAAGTTCGCGGAAAGACTCCTGCTCGCCCTGGCGCTCATAGACAATCTTGCCGTCGACGCTCTGCTCTATGATGTCACGTGCACGGGTGGTGCAGTTGTCATAGAAATAATTGTAGCGGTAGTATCTATTCTCGGGCTTGTAGTTCTCTGCCACGGCGGCGATGAGTTTCATCTTCTCTTGAGGCTTGAGGTTGAGCACTTGCTCCTGTATGCCGCTGCCGTAATACATGTATCTTTCGCAGAAACCCTGCCACGGCTCTATCTCCATCCTGTAGTCGGTGAGTCCGAAGGTGAAGCGGAGCACGAAGAAGCGCTGCTTGAGTTCGAATATTCCCCAGTTTGCCAAGGCGTCGATGCCGTTGGCTTTGTCGTGTATGCGCAGTCCAGTGTGACCATAGAGGCTGTACACCTGATTGTAGGGCTCGCACGTCACGAGACTTATCTCTACATTTGCCAGCGCTGCCGTGTCGAGGGCAGGAAGCGCAGGCTGCATGTCATCTTCCTCAACGGCAGACACGCGCTGAGTGGATGACAGCAACATTGCCGCCATGATGAAAAGTAGCCGCAGGCTGAGCGGCAGACGCTTGATGATATTCATAACTATATGCAAAGGTAAGTGTTTTTTCTGGGTTATCCAAACTATATCAGGCCAATATATAAACTATATTGTACGCGTACGCGAATTAGGTGCTGCGTCCTCGCCGTACCTACTACAGTCACCTCTGCTCGCAAGCACTGGTACAGCGAGGGCGCTGTACCTCCTAAGATTACCAAACACAAAACTTCAAATAAGCTATGGAACAAATGCATCATGGTTAACCTCTAAATCCGAAGAGGGCAACCGAAAACTACTCCGCCTAACTTATATTTAACAAAATACAAGTTGTATTTTCTTAGCTACAAGTTATATTTTGTTTCGCCAAACTTAGGCGAAGCTGTTTATAGTTAACTATTATAGATTTTTAGATGTGCAGTAATGGAGTTTATAGGCAACTGCAATGGTGTTGTTGCATTTGCCAAGGAGGTACGGCGCCCTCGCCGTACCACTCAGGTAAACTAAGGTAATGTCGAGGGCACCGCAGGTGCTATCTATGACTTTTTGCAACTTTAACAGAATATTTCCTCAGAAAACTTTGCACAGTTATATAAAAACACATACATTTGCAACAAGAATAACGAACAAAACGTAACCTACTACTATTATGAACGTAAACTCTATTATGCAGCAGTTGGAGCGCAAGCATCCAGGCGAGAAGGAATTTCTGCAGGCAGTGCACGAAGTTTTGCTGTCGGTGGAAGACGTATATAACAAGCACCCTGAATTTGAGAAGGCGAAAATCATCGAGCGCCTTGTCGAACCGGAACGCGTCATCACATTCCGCGTGCCATGGGTGGACGACAAGGGCGACGTGCAGGTGAACATCGGCTATCGTGTGCAGTTCAACTCTGCCATAGGTCCTTATAAGGGCGGACTGAGATTTCATGCTTCGGTAAACCTGAGCATACTGAAGTTCCTCGGTTTCGAACAGACATTCAAGAATGCCCTCACCACGCTGCCTATGGGTGGAGGCAAGGGCGGATCGGACTTCTCTCCGCGTGGCAAGAGTGACGGCGAGGTGATGCGATTCTGCCAGGCTTTCATGACCGAACTCTATCGCCACATCGGTCCTGACGAGGACATACCGGCTGGCGACATCGGCGTAGGTACACGCGAGGTGGGCTATCTCTTCGGCATGTATAAGAAACTCACACACCAATTTCAGGGTGTGCTCACGGGCAAAGGTCTGGAATGGGGTGGTTCGCGCATACGACCAGAGGCTACGGGCTACGGCGCTCTCTACTTCGTGAGTCAGATGCTCAAGGAGCACGGACTCGACATCAAGGGCAAGACGGTGGCTATCAGCGGATTCGGCAACGTGGCTTGGGGCGCGGCAAAGAAGGCTACCGAACTGGGAGCGAAGGTGGTGACCATCAGCGGTCCTGACGGTTACATATATGACCCGACGGGCATCTGCGGCGAGAAGATAGACTATATGCTCGAACTCCGAGCAAGTGGCGAGGACATCTGCGCGCCTTACGCCGAGAAATATCCCGAGGCTACATTCTTCGAGGGAAAGCGTCCGTGGGAGCAGAAGGTGGACATCGCTCTGCCTTGCGCCACACAGAATGAGGTGAGCGGCGAGGATGCGGACCAGATCCTGCGCAACGGCACTCTCTGCGTAGCCGAGGTGAGCAACATGGGATGCACCGAAGAGGCTGCCAACAAGTTCCTTGCCGCCAAGCAACTCTTCGCGCCTGGCAAGGCTGTGAATGCCGGTGGCGTGGCTACATCAGGACTGGAGATGACACAAAACTCAGAGCGTCTGAGTTGGTCGGACGAGGAGGTGGACGCAAAACTGCATCAGATTATGCTGGGCATACACGAGAGTTGCGTGAAATATGGTCGTCAGGCTGACGGATATGTCAACTATGTGAAGGGTGCCAACGTGGCAGGATTCATGAAGGTGGCAAAGGCTATGATGGCTCAGGGTATTGTATAAGATAAACGATAAACTACAAACAAATAACACAAAATTGATGAAACAGATTTCAACAACAGCGGCACCAGGTGCCATCGGACCTTACAGTCAGGCCATCGAGGCCAACGGATTCGTTTATGCTTCGGGACAACTTCCCATCGACCCAGCTACGGGTGCTTTCCCCGAGGGTGGCGTAAAGGAGCAGACACGCCAGTCATTGCTCAATGCGCAGGCCATACTGCGTGAGGCAGGACTGGAACTCACCAACGTGGTGAAGACCACCGTGTTTCTGGCCGACATGAATGACTTCGCAGCCATGAACGAGGTGTATGCCGAGTTCTTCCAGGCACCGTTCCCAGCACGTTCTGCCATAGCAGTAAAGACTCTGCCAAAGAATGCGCTCGTGGAAATAGAGTGCGTAGCCGCTAAGTAAATACAGGCTTTATGGTACGGCGAGGGCGCCGTACCTCCTATAGTCATCCATAGGAGGTACAGCGCCCTCGCCGTATCACTCAAGGGAGAAAATTCGCCCTTAATATCACATATAAGCCAAGCCTGGCTTACCCTATATTCCCCACCTTTATCAGATACTCGGCAATCTGCACCGCATTGAGGGCAGCACCCTTGCGTATCTGGTCACCTGTGAGCCAAAGGGTGATGCCATTGTCGTTGGCAAGATCCTGACGCACACGTCCTACATATACATCGTCCTTGCCGGCACTCTCAAGAGGCATTGGGTAGACATAGTTCTGCGGATCATCCACGAGGGTGACGCCATCAGCCTTTGACAGAGCCTCACGCACCTGCTCTACTGTCAGCGGACTCTCAGTCTCCACCCATACGGACTCTGAGTGCGAACGCAGAGAAGACACACGCACACAGGTGGCGGAAGTACGCACGTCGGAGTGCATGATCTTGCGTGTCTCGTTATACATCTTCATCTCCTCCTTGGTGTAGTCATTAGCCGTCATGACATCAATCTGAGGGATGACATTGTAGGCCAACTGATGAGGAAACTTGTTGACAGTCTTCACCTCACCGCCTTCCACGAGTTCCTTATACTGCTGCTGCAGTTCTGCCATGGCAGCGGCACCTGCGCCCGAGGCACTCTGATAGGAAGAGATGTGTATGCGCTTGATATGGCTCATATCCTCGATAGGTTTGAGCACTACCACCATCATAATCGTGGTGCAGTTAGGATTGGCGATGATGCCGCGCGGACGGTCAAGGGCATCCTCTGCATTGACCTCAGGCACTACCAATGGCACGTCGTTGTCCATGCGGAAAGCGCTGGAGTTGTCTATCATCACTGCACCATACTTGGTGATGGTCTCGGCAAAATCCTTTGATGTGCCGCCTCCTGCTGAGACGAAAGCCACGTCTACATCCTTGAAGTCATCATTGTGCTGCAGGAGTTTCACCTCATAGTCCTTGCCTTTGAAGTTGTATTTGGTTCCGGCAGAACGCTCTGAACCGAACAGTACAAGGTCATCGATGGGAAACTCTCTCTCTGCAAGTATACGGAGGAACTCCTGTCCCACTGCGCCACTTGCGCCTACAATTGCTACTTTCATATTTCCAACAGTAAAAAATTAATCAGTGTTGCAAAGGTAGTGTAAAAAGAAGAAATATGCAAACAAGGGGCGGTGATTTCTTTCTATTTAGAAATATAATCAGTATCTTTGCATACAAACTATACATATCCTGACTACACATATATACTCATCACGATGATAAGTTTCCCGATCACCGATCCTACACTCATATTCTTCGTAGTATTGCTCATAATCCTACTGTCGCCTATCGTCATGGGTAAACTCAGGATTCCGCATATCATCGGTCTCGTGCTTGCCGGTATGCTCATTGGCCCCTACGGACTCAACATACTGACTCGCGACAACTCTTTCGAACTATTTGGTAAGGTGGGACTCTACTACATCATGTTTCTCGCCGCACTGGAGATGGACATGATGGGCGTGAAGAACAATGCCAAGCGCATGGGAATCTTCGGACTGATGACATTCGTAGTGCCGTTTGTGCTGACGTTTGTTATGGCTCATTTCTGGCTTGACTACACGCCCACGGCAATACTGCTGTTGGGATGTATCATGTCGTCAAACACTCTGGTGTCCTACCCTATCGTGAGCCGCTACGGTCTGCAGCGCAAACCGAGCGTGATGCTCAGTGTGGGTGCCACGATGATATCTCTCTTCATTGCGCTCGTGGTGCTGGCGTCGATAGTGGCGGCCAACACGGGCAACAGCGGCATAATGTTCTGGTTGCTGTTCTTAGGAAAGTTTGCCGCTTTCTGCGCTGGATTGATAATAATAATGCCAAGGTTGACGAGATGGTTCATAAGACAGTATTCCGATGCCGTGATGCAGTTTATCTTTATCCTGGCAATGCTCTTCCTCAGTGCAGCCCTATCGGAGATGATAGGACTGGAGGGCATCTTCGGAGCATTCTTCTCGGGACTCATCCTCAACCGCTACATACCGAGGATGTCGCCTCTGATGAACCGACTGGAGTTTACCGGCAACGCTCTCTTCATCCCCTACTTCCTCATCGGAGTGGGTATGCTCATCAACATCCGACTGCTTTTCAGCGGCGGCAACATACTATGGGTGGTGGCGCTCATCGTCTTCTTCGGCACATTCGGCAAGGCCATAGCGGCATATCTGGCGTGCATCATCTTCCGCCTGCCGATGTCTTCGGGACACATGATGTTTGGTCTTACATCAGCCCATGCGGCAGGTGCCATAGCGATGGTGATGGTGGGAATGAACCTCACAGGCAGTGACGGCAGCCGACTGGTGGGCGACGACATGCTCAATGGAGTGGTGATAATGATACTCATCACCTGCATCATATCCTCTTTTGTCACCGAAGGCGCGGCACAGCAGATTACACTCCGCGACCAGGAGATACCCGAGGAGAATGCCCCTTACTATGACGATGAGAAGATACTCGTACCGATAAAATATCCAGAATATGCCAACCGATTGGTATCGCTTGCCACGATGATGATGAACCAGAAACTGCACCGCCCGCTCGTAGGTCTTAACATCGTGTATGACGACTCACACATGCTGCAGAACCAAGAGAAAGGTCAGCGCCTGCTTGATCGTGCGACAAAGTTTGCCGCTGCCAGCGACGTGATGATGGAGACGCAGGTGCGCGTGGCGGCAAATATCGCCAACGGCATCAAGCATGCCTTCAAGGAATATCGTGCATCGGAGGTCATCATCGGCATGCACATGCACAGGACAGCCAACAACAAGTTTTGGGGTGAGTTTCATCAGAGTCTCTTCAACGGACTCAACAACCAGATTATCATGGCGAGCCTAATGCAACCGCTCAACACTCTGCGGCGGTTTACTGTGGCAGTGCCGTCAAGGGCACAGTTTGAACCAGGTTTCTTCCGTTGGCTCGAACGCCTTTGCCGACTTGCCAAGAATCTGGAGTGCAGAATGGATTTCCACGGTAGGGAGGACACCATCGAACTCATACGCCACTACATCGAGCACCGCCACCGCAATGTCAGGGCTATCTATCACGACATGGAGCACTGGAACGGACTGCCCGCGCTGGCGGAAACGGTGGCTGACGACCATATGCTGGTGATAGTGACGGCGAGAAAGGGCACGGTGTCATATAAGAGTGCACAGGACAGACTGCCGGAAGAGATCATCAACCACTTCAAGGGGAAGAACTACATGATAATATTCCCCGACCAGCACGGCGACAAGATGGACGAGATGACATTCGCACAGTCACAGCACATCGAGCAGACAAGTGCTTACGAGACTATACACAACTTCATTCATAGACGTATATTACACAGAAAGAAATGATTGAGATAAAGAATATAACAAAGAGTTTCGGCCAACTCAACGTGCTCAAGGGCATCGACCTGCACATCGGCAAGGGCGAGATAGTGAGCATCGTGGGACCGAGCGGTGCGGGCAAGACGACTCTGCTGCAGATTATAGGTACGCTCGACAAACCTGACTCCGGTCAGGTCATCATCGACGGCACGGATGTAAGTCGGCTGTCAGGAGCGAAACTAAGCGATTTCCGCAACAAGCACATAGGATTCGTATTCCAGTTTCACCAACTGTTGCCTGAGTTCACTGCACTTGAGAACATCATGATTCCCGCCTTCATAGCAGGAATGTCGAAGAAAGACGCACGCGCGAGGGCTGAGGAACTGCTAGAGTTTATGGGGCTCTCCGACAGGGCAAACCACAAACCCAACGAACTGTCGGGTGGTGAGAAGCAGCGCGTGGCAGTGGCAAGGGCGCTTGTGAACAAGCCTGCCGTGATACTGGCAGACGAACCGTCAGGAAGCCTTGACTCGAAGAATAAGGAGGAACTGCACAGTCTGTTCTTTGAACTCAGAGACCACTTCCATCAGACTTTCGTCATCGTCACTCACGACGAGCATCTCGCTGAAATCACCGACCGCACGATAGAGATGCGCGACGGTATGCTCTACGGCGAAAGGATATTGGACAATAAAGAAGAGGAACACAAGGAAGAGGAAACAAAGGAAGAAGTCAAAGAAGAGGAAAACAAAGAGGAGGAAAGCAATGGAGAAGATTAAACTCGGTGACTACAACCGCATGACGGTGGTGAAGAAGGTGGACTTCGGACTGTATCTCGACGGAGGTCAGGCTGGAGAGATACTCTTGCCGACAAGATACATACCAGAAGGAACGGAGATTGGTGACGAACTCAATGTCTTCATCTATCTCGACCAGGACGAGCGCATAATAGCCACCACTGAGCAACCATTAGCAAAGGCTGGCGACTTCGCTTACCTGGAAGTGAAATGGGTGAACGAATATGGTGCATTCCTCGACTGGGGACTGATGAAAGACCTCTTCTGCCCATTCCGCGAACAAAAGAGGAAGATGGAGATAGGCGAGAGTTATATCGTGCATGTGCACATAGACGAAGAGAGTTACCGCATGGCAGCCTCGGCGAAGGTGGAGCACTATCTATCCAATGACAACTGCACGCTGGAGAGCGGCGACGAGGTGGACTTGCTCGTGTGGCAGAAGACCGAACTGGGATTCAAGGTCATCATCAACAACCGCCACTTCGGACTCGTATATCAGGATCAGGTGTTCTCTAGTCTGCACACTGGCGACAGGGTGAAGGGATACATCCAGACAAAGCGTCCTGACGGCAAGATTGACGTGGCTCTGCAAAAGTCGGGCAGACAGCACACACTTGACTTCTCCGACACATTATTAGATTATATACGTGCGCACGGAGGCTATTGCCAATATAACGACAAGAGCAATGCCGAGGACATCTACCGCGAATTCAATGTAAGCAAGAAGGTATTCAAGAAGGCTGTGGGCGACATCTACAAGCGCCGCCTCATAACCATTGCCGACGACGGTCTGCATCTGGCATAATAAAAGGTCGCGACTGACAATTCAGCGCGACCTTTTATTATAGGTGGGTTCTATAAATTCCCAC
>CAVKNF010000070.1:0-8981 GCA_963657415.1 bacterium
GTTATATAGTATATAGAAGGCAATTTCACATTTCATCTGACATTATTTTATCTGTCAGAACTGTCAGTTGTCAGATTTTTGCCCCTTATGTTATCCATCCACCTCTCTCTCTCCGAGGCATTCACACTCTTTGATAACTGCGATATCTGACAGGCAACACTCCACACAAAAGATTAAATTCTGCGATAAATACAATAATATGCGACAAGAAACGTTTATAATATCGTATTAGTACAAATATAACATCCGGATGATAGAATACATAAAAGGCGAACTGACTGACCTGTCGCCTGCCACAGCCATTGTCGAGGCGGGAGGAATAGGCTATGAACTCAACATTTCGCTTGTGACTTACACCGCCATACAGGGCAAAAAGGAGGTGAAACTCTATGTGCACGAGCAACTCGTGACGGGAGGACGCGACGACAGTTTCACTCTCTATGGCTTCATGAATAAGGAGGAGCGCAAACTCTATCGCCTGCTGCTCTCGGTAAACGGAGTGGGCGCAAATACAGCGCGCCTCATACTCTCTGCCATGTCGCCATCGGAACTGTGCAACGCCATAGCCGCTGGCGACGAGCGACTGCTGAAATCGGTAAAGGGAATAGGTCCGAAGGCGGCTCAGAGAATTATCCTCGAACTCAAGGACAAGATCGTGCAGAGTGGCATCACCGACAAGTTGGATGCCACTACTGGAGGCAGCCAACCTGCCACTGTGGTGAATGCTGAGGTGCGCAACGAGGCCATCAGCGCCCTCACGATGCTCGGATTCTCGCCAGCACCCACTGCCAAGGTGGTCAACGAGATATTGCGCCAGTCGCCCGACATGGCTGTGGAGCAAGTGGTGAAGCAGGCTCTCAAGATGATAAAGTAAATGACACTGCGCAACAAACTGAACCTCACATTTGCGGTGATGCTTTTTATTTGCATCACCTCTTATGCCATGTCATTGCCTCAAGACGACCGCACTCGACGAAGCAACACGACAGACAAGGCTCAGACAAAGCAACCTATTCTCAATGTCGACGACACCATACCCGACTCTTTGCTCAACGCCCGCTGGAAGGTGCAGCGCACTCTGCCGTTGACTTTTGAAGACCTGCGCGCCAACGCCACTGACCTTGCACGACCTGAAAACCTGAAGCAGACGGTCGACTATAACGACACACTGGGATACTACATCTTCGGCAACCGCATGGGCGGCACTTATCTGCAGACTCCCGTGACGATGACTCGCGAGGAATACATGAAATGGAGCGAGAAGAGGATGCTGGAGAAAATGTTTCGCGAGAAAAACAATACCGACATCGTGGCAAAGGGCAAGGACAAGTTTGACTTCACCGACATGCACTTCAGTCTCGGTCCTGCCGAGAAGATATTCGGTCCTGGCGGCGTGAGGGTGACAACACAGGGTACTGCCGAACTGAAGTTTGGCGCCACGATGAAGAGCATACAAAACCCTTCGCTCCCTATCAAGCGACGCAAGACCACCAACATCGACTTCGACGAGAAGATAAACTTCAACATGACGGGCAAGGTGGGCGACAAGGTCAACATGGGACTCAACTACAACACGGACGCCACCTTCGACTATGATGCCCAAAACATGAAACTGAAATATGAGGGCAAGGAGGACGAGATAATAAAACTCGTGGAGGGCGGCAACGTGAGTTTCCCATCCAACTCGTCGCTCATCAGAGGTTCGTCGTCGCTCTTCGGTATACGTTCTGACTGGCAGTTTGGCAAACTGAAACTGCAGACTGTCGTCTCGCAGAAGAAGTCTTCCTCATCGAGTGTGTCATCTAAAGGCGGCACACAACTCACGTCATATGAGATGGATGTGGCCAACTATGACGAAAACCGCCACTTCTTCCTCTCCCACTATTTCCATGACCGCTATGACGCTGCCATGAAGACCCTGCCCAACATCACCACGGGCGTGACTATCAACCGCATAGAGATATGGGTGACAAATACTACGGGTACTACGGCAAACACACGAAACATCATCGCCCTGACCGACCTTGCCGAACCCAACACGATATCCAACACCTCGTTGTGGTCGCCTGGCGGATATACCATACCGTGCAACGCCGCCAATAGCGAATATGCCGCCATGACGGGCATATATAGCGAAGCACGCGACATAGACCAGACATCTACGGTCTTTGACGGTATAGGCAACTTTGCCGGAGGCACAGACTATGAGAAACTCGAGAAGGCTCGTCTGCTGACATCATCGGAATATACTCTCAACTCTTCACTTGGATATGTCACCCTCAACTCCACGCTGCGCACCGACCAAGTGCTGGCTGTGGCTTACGAGTATACCTACGGAGGCGTGACCTATCAGGTGGGCGAGTTCTCGGGAGATGTGACTGATGTCAACAAGGCTCTGTTTGTGAAGTCTCTGAAGAACACGTCAAACAATCCTCAGCAGGGCAACTGGCGACTGATGATGAAGAATGTCTACTCCATCGTGCGCGGTACGCTGCAGAAGGAGAAATTCAGACTTGACGTGAAGTTTCAGAGCGACACCGCGGGCGTATACCTGTCTTACATACCCGAACCGCAGGTGAAGAGCCAGACTCTCATAAAACTCCTTGGTGCCGACCGACTTGACAATAACAATAAGGCTCACTCCAATGGTTACTTCGACTTCGTGCAAGGCTACACGGTGAAGGACGGATACGTATTCTTCCCTTGCGCCGAACCGTTCGGTAGCGCGATATACAACAAGTTGACGGAGAATGGCGTGAGCGCCGACATAGCGGCAAAGTATGCCTTCACCGAACTCTATGACTCCACGAAGACGGTGGCAAAGCAGATAGCGGAGAAGGACAAATACATACTGCAAGGACAATACAAAGGCAGCCGCGACAATGTCATATCTCTCGGTACTACGGGCTACATCCCACAGGGTTCGGTCGTAGTCACGGCGGGCGGTGTCACCTTGACGGAAGGTTCTGACTACTCGGTGGACTACTCGAGCGGCGAGATAACCATCCTCAACCAGAGCATCATCGATGCCGGCACGTCGATAAACGCTTCGGTGGAGAGCAAGAATGACGTGTCGCAGATGCGCAAGACCATGTTTGGAGTGAACTGGGAGTATGACTTTTCCAAGAACTTCCAGATGAGCGGTACGCTGCAACACTTGTCGGAACAAGCTCTCACGACTAAGGTGAACATGGGGTCGGAACCTCTCAACAACACTCTTTGGGGCGTAAATATCAACTGGAAAAAGGAGAGCCAGTGGCTCACCGACATGCTCGACAAGTTGCCGTTTCTGCATCTCACCCAACCGTCAAACATCTCTTTCCAGGGTGAGTTTGCACAACTCATAGCAGGCCAAAGCCACGGCACTCAGGACAACGCTTCCTATATCGACGACTTCGAAAACACAAAGATGACCATCGACGTGTCTACGCCTTCTTCATGGATACTCTCGAGCGTGCCGTCGATGTTTGAGGAGAGCAAGGACAAGACGACTCTGAGAAGCGGATACAACCGTTCGCAGATGGCATGGTATAACATAGACCCACTGTTCACCCGCCGCTCTTCTTCGCTCACTCCGAGCCATATCAAGAGCGACCTCGACCAGTTGTCCAACCATTATGTGCGCGAGATCTACGTCAACGAACTCTTTCCTAACCGCGACCAGTCGAGTTACAGCGGTGCCACGAGCACTCTGTCTGTGCTCAACCTGGCGTATTATCCCAACGAGCGCGGACCTTACAACTTCAATCCTAACCTGCAGTATGACGGCACATTGCCCGACCCGAAGAGCCATTGGGGAGGTATGATGCGCAAACTCGACACAAGCGACTTCGAGACCGCCAACGTGGAGTATATCGAGTTTTGGATGCTCGACCCGTTTATCTATACGGCAAGGGAAGGCATAGCGAGCCAGTATGGTGGCGACATGTATTTCAATCTTGGCGAGATTAGCGAGGACATTCTGCGCGACGGCAAGAAATTCTATGAGAGCGGAATGCCTGTGGACGGTTCGTCCAATTACACGATAACGCAATGGGGTAAGGTGCCCAATCAGGCTACTGTCACCTACGCCTTTGCCACCACATCGGGTTCACGCGAACTGCAGGATGTAGGCTTCAATGGCTTGACCGACAGCGAGGAGCGCACCTTTGAGTCTTATCAGGACTTCCTCACCCAGATACAGGGCAAGGTGAGTGCCGCCGTGTGGGACTCCATTTATAATGACCCTGCCAACGACGACTACCACTACTTCCGTGGCAGCGACTACGACGAGATGAAGGCTTCCATCCTCCGACGCTACAAATATATCAACAACCCTCAGGGCAACTCTCCCGACACGAGCAACCGAAAGGAGAGTTACGACACGTCATATAAGACTACGCCTGACGTGGAGGATATCAATCAGGACTACACGCTCAACGAGTATGAGAAATACTATCAGTATAAGGTGTCAATACGTCCTGAAGACCTCGTCGTGGGACAAAACCACATCGTGGACAAGCGTGTGGCGTCACGCAAACTGAGAAATGACAATACGGAGGAGGTCACTTGGTATCAATTCCGCATACCTATCGACGACTGGGACTCTAAGGTGGGCAACATCAGCGACTTCACCTCGATACGTTTCATGCGCATGTTCCTCACGGGTTTTGAGCATCCTATAGTTCTCCGCTTCGGCAATCTCGACCTCGTGCGCGGCGAGTGGCGTGTCTATGACCAGACTCTCGACAATGTGAGCGGCACGGGCAAGATGGACATCTCCGCCGTCAACATCGAGGAGAATAATGACAAGACTCCTGTCAACTACACTCTGCCTCCTGGCATAAAGAGAGCGCAGGACCCCACACAGCCCCAACTCGTGGAGAGCAATGAGCAGGCTCTTGCCATGACGGTCAACAAACTGTCGACCAACGAGTCGAAGTGCGTCTACAAGAATATGAATCTCGACATGCGCCAGTATAAGCGTCTGCAGATGTTTGTGCATGCCAACGCTATGGAACCCAACGAGACCTCCCTGCAGGATGACCAGTTGGCTGTCTTCGTGCGCCTCGGTTCTGACTACAAGAGCAACTACTATGAATATGAGATACCTCTCAAACTGACTGCTTCGGGCAGATATGACCAATACAGCACCCAGGACTGCCAACTGGTGTGGCCAAGTGACAATATGCTCGACATTGCCACCAGCATCTTCACGTCTGCCAAGAAGGAGCGCAATAAGGCTAAGGCTCTTGGCATGGCTTCCTATAATCGTGCCTACTCGGTATATGACGAAGACCATCCTAACAACAAGGTGACTGTGATGGGTAACCCTACGTTGGGCGAGGTGAAGGTGATGATGATTGGCGTGCGCAACAAGTCGGGCGACCCTAAGTCGGGCGAGGTGTGGGTCAACGAACTGCGTCTGCGTGAATATGACAACAGCGGCGGTTGGGCGGCTCAGGGCAATCTCAATGTGCAACTCTCTGACCTGGGTACTATCAACGCACAGGGACGCTACACCTCACAGGGCTTCGGCGGACTGGAGGATGGTGTGGCATCCAGGGCTACCGATGACTATAGCAGTTACACGGTGACGACTTCGCTCGAACTGGGTAAATTCTTCCCTGAGAAGGCTAAGGTCACCGCCCCACTCTACTACTCCATCTCCAAGGAGCAGTCGCGTCCGAAATATAATCCTCTCGACACCGACATGCTCCTCAAGGATGCCCTCGACGCGGCAAGCCCGAGCGAGCGTGACTCCATAGAGAGCATCGCCGTGACGAAGACTCTCAACACCAACTTCTCGCTCTCTAACGTGAAGGTGGGCATACAAAACAAGCGTCACCCTACGCCTATAGACCCTGCCAACTTCTCTTTCTCTTATAGTCACTCTCACAAGCACACATCGGGCGAGACTACAGTCTTTGAGAATGAGGACACATGGCGAGGCACTCTCGACTACTCGTGGACTCCTGTCTACAAGGCTATCGAACCGTGGAAGAAGTCGAAGTCGAAGAGCAAGTGGATGGACATCGCAAAGCAATTCTCGCTCAACTGGATGCCTCAGAACATCTCGTTCGGGTCTGACATCAACCGTTCCTACTACGAACTGCAGGAGCGTGATATGGACAGCACAGAGGGCACATCTCTGCCGCTCACATTCTCGGAGCAGTTCCTCTGGAATCGTGACTTCTCCATCCGCTGGGACTTCACCAAGAATATCCACATGAACTTCTCCTCGGCTACGCATGCCGAGATAGAGGAGCCATATACTCCCGTCAACAAGAATCTTTATCCCGACCACTACGAGGCATGGAAGGACTCGGTGTGGACGAGCATCAAGAACCTTGGCACGCCACTCGACTACAACCAGAGTTTCTCGCTCACCGTGCAGTCGCCTCTCGACAAACTGCCTATCTTCGACTGGACCAAGATGGATGCTTCCTACAAGTCTAACTACTCGTGGGTGCGCGGTTCTGACCTCGAGGACGGCACATCGCTTGGCAACACCATCACCAATAGCCGCGACATCACCGTAAACGGCACGTTCAACCTGGAGAAACTCTATAACCATATCCCATTCCTCAAGGCTGCCAACGACAGATTCAGCAAGCAGAAGCCTCGTTCGCAGCAGACGAAGAAGAAGACCACTCCGAAGACTGCCTCTAATAAGGACAAGGACAAGGCTGACAACAAGACTGGCAACAAGGCTAACGACAAGGCTGAGGCAAGCGCTCAGGCGCAGAAAAACAACTTGCCGAAGAACAAGAAGGGATTTGAGAAGGAGATAACGATCATGCCCGACACGGTCATTACCGTCAACCACTCGCGCAAGTCGAAGAGGCTTATCGTGAGCGCAAAGACCGAGGACGGCAAGGCTTATCCTATCAAATATAAGATAGGTAATGAGAACACCATAAAGATTACTAATAAGGTGGACTCTGCCATAAAACTGAAGATTAGCGTCTTGACAAAGGAACCGCTGGAGGAGAAGGGCTGGTATAAGGCCTCGCAGTCGGTGGCTCGCCTGCTCATGATGGTGCGCACGATAGGTGTCACCTACCGTAACCAGCAGTCGATGTCTCTGCCAGGATTTATGCCTACCGTAGGCGACGCCTTCGGTCAGAAGCGCAACAATGGTTATCTCGCTCCTGGTCTCGGGTTCGCATTCGGACTCGAGGGAGAGGATTTCATAGAGAAAGCGCAAAGGAATGACTGGTTGCTCGTGTCCGACTCCGTAGCCACACCATCTGTGATAAGCAAGACGGAGGATCTGCAGTTGAAGATGTCTGTAGAACCCGTGCGCAACTTCAAGATAGACTTCAATGCGTCACGCACTATGACGACGGGCAAGCGCATACAATATATGTATGAGGGCAACCCTACGACGCAGACTGGTACGTTTACCATGACCACCATCTCGCTGAAGAGTGCCTTCGAGGGTATAGGCAATGCCAACAACGGTTACTATAGCAAGTCATTTGAAAACTTCTGCCGTTCGCTCGACTCTTATCAGCAGAAGGTGGAGCAACTCTATGCCGGCGCTACATATCCTAAGGGTTCTTCGATGGCAGGACAGACTTATGATGCTGCCAACGGCGGAGTAAACAAATATAGTGCCGACGTGATGATTCCTGCATTCCTCAACAGTTACACAGCAATGGGAGGAGGTAGTCTGTCGCTCTTCCCTGCCTTAACCAAACTGTTGCCCAACTGGACCCTACGCTACTCGGGATTGGCAAAACTACCTTGGTTTCGCGACAACTTCAAGTCGGTCAACATTAATCATTCCTACAAGAGTATCTATGCCGTAGGTTCATATAGTTCCTACAGCACCTTCATGGAATATATGAACGGACTGGGATTTGTGACGGATGCCACCACGGGCATGCCTGTACCGAGTTCGATGTATAACATCTCCACCGTGAGCATCAACGAGGCTTTCTCGCCATTGCTTGGTGTAGACGTGACATTCAACAACAACATGACTCTCAAGTGCGAATACAAGCAGACGCGCGTACTCTCGCTCTCCACCACATCGGTGCAGCTTAATGAGTCTGTCTCCAAGGACTGGGTGATAGGTTGGGCTTACAAACTGCAGGACTTCAAACTCTTCTCCATGCGCAACTCACGCAAGGTGAAGAGCACCCAAAAGAAGTCTGGCAATGGCGCGGACAATAACGACAAGTCAAAGTCATCGGCAAGCACTACGACGAGCGCACGCAACAAGATAAACCATGACATGAACCTGCGTCTCGACGTGAGTTATCGCAAGATGGCAAGCATCAGCCGCGACATAGCGTCGATGACTTCGTCGGCATCATCGGGCAACACGGCATTCAAACTCTCGTTCTCGGCAGAGTATACCATGTCAAAGTTGATGACCATGAGTTTCTACTACAACATGCAGAAGAATATCCCTCTGCTCTCGTCAAGTTCTTACCCCACCACGACCAATGACTTCGGTCTGTCGCTGAAGTTCTCGCTTAAGAGGTAATGGAAGATGGTGATTGAAGGGGTGCAGCGAGGACGCAGCACCTACTACAAAATGGTAACTATAGGAGGTACAGCGCCCCCGCTGTACCCATCCCAATAGAATATTATTTTTGCAATGGTGCAGCGAGGACGCAGCACCTACTATGATTACCTCTGCTTGCTTGCGATGGTACAGCGAGGGCGCTGTACCTCCTAATTAATAGTTGCATTCCTTAGGAGGTACGGCGCCCTCGCCGTACCAGTCAAGAGACCAATTCAATTCATAGTAGGCGAAGCGTCCTCGCTTTGCCCCCTTTTACTTGACAAGGATTTCTCTGAGGAAAAGCCTCATCACTCCATAAACAACTTCAAGGTCGCAGTCTTGTCTCCCACAGTTACCTCCTGCGTCTCCACCACTCCCTTGGCATTTGTATACTTGATGGTATACGACTGATTCTTCTCCACCTTGAAGGTGAGCACATCATTCATATCCTGTGTGGCTCCCGTGCTACGACCACCGAAGA
>CAVKNF010000070.1:9740-12237 GCA_963657415.1 bacterium
CATACTGCACATGCTCCTTGAGAAAATCGGCTGTCAGAGTCTTGGCATCTCTCTCCGGCATGTAGGAAATTAGGAATGCCATACCCTCCCTCTGGTCAGCGGGAACACTCTTCAATGCCTTCTTCAACTCCTTAGCGTTGTCGCCAGCAGTCAGCATCGTCTGGTCTATCAGCGCATGATATTTCTTGGGCACACCCGAATACTTGCCCCCAGCAAAGGCATTAAGCGATATGCCTAAGGCAAAAACTACTATTAAACTTTTTATTCTCATATTTTTATTATTTATTGATTAGTCCTTGATTATAGGCAAAACTATTCAGCCTCACTTTGCCCTAGGAGGTACGGCGCCCTCGCCGTACCCATACATAAGGGACTGTGCCCTGTAAGGGCAACTTCTTTTATTTCCGTTTGAGATAATGTAGTTGCCCTTACAGGGCGCTGATATGTGTATGACTACATTTCCCCAGGGTGCCGTCGCTCCGCTCCTCTGCCCTGGGCTGGTTTGAAGTTGCCCTTTCAGGGCGAAGTTGCTTGAGTGGTACGGCGGGGGCGCCGTACCTCCTATGAATAGCAATCGCTTGCAATATGTCGCATTTCTTGTAGGAGGTACGGCGCCCTCGCCGTACCATTCTCATTCAATCATTCTCGCTTGCTATTGGGTGCAGCGAGGACGCAGCACCTACTAAATTCCAACCTCCACCGATGCGGGATAGATGCGATAGGGATCAAAATACTCCTGGCAACTCTCCATCATATCCATCAGGTTTGCACGCAGCATTCCCTCAAAGGCTTTCTTGCCGTTGACAATCACGGTGACAGGACTCGTCATGTCCACAAGACTGTCGTTGAGATATATCTTCCACTTGCCCTTTGTCGAAGGCGTGTAATCACGCTTAAACTTGAGGTCTATGCCATAAACTGGGTCTTTCTCTATGGTGGAATATTCCACATCCTTCACATCAAGAGTCACCACATTGTCTTTAATGGTCATCTGATAATACGTTCTGTCGGCAGGACGCTCCACCACCTTTATATTATAGAATCCCTTGCGGTGCCGTCCGTCCATGGGATAATCCTCCCACAGCACGGTCTTAGGATAAGGATTGCGCACAAATTTCTTTAGCCACGGCGATGTCTGCGGATAGTCTATGGAATGTCCACGACCTGGCACCAACTCTATACGGTGACGAAACAGACTGTCGGCATTATTGGCATATACATTCTGCAGAGAGTCGAAAGCCTGATTGGTATAAGTCGTGAGTTTGTTTCGATAAAAGCCATTGTCCAACGCACCCGTAAGGAAAGAGAAACCGATGTTGGCACAGTTCTCCACGGGAGCATTTATCAGCGGTTCTCCTCCTGCCATCGGTCCTGCAGCAGCGAGATAGTCGGCATAGAATGATGACAGACGCTGGCTGCCGTAGCCACCCTCTGATATGCCGAGCATATAGAAGCGGTTGGCGTCTATCTTGTCACTCGCGAAAGCCTGACGCAGGAGTTTCTCCCAAGCATATTGCTTCGACTTCTGATACCATCGGTAATACTCGCCCTCATTGGGTATCTGTGGAACGAAATATACCGACGGAGCATCATCGAAGACCTGACACCACATGAGTCCATACTTCCACTCGTCAGCCTTCGGACCCGATCCGTGCAGATAGAGATACATCGGGAAGGGTGCTGCCTTGGCGATATTCTTGTCCGTAGACTCGCTGTCGTCGCCTTGGAAACCCGACTTGTAGTTTTGCTGTACTTCCTGCATTGTCAGCGCGCGCCACTTTATGCCCCAGTAGTAAGGCATGGTGGCTGAGGGTTCGAGACCAGAAGGCAGATGCCATGCCCCATTATTCTTGGCGCAAAGCGTTCGCAGGTCTATGAGTTTCTCCTCGTCGAGATTATTGTTTGCCTCCTTCCATGCGTCCCACACCAGTTGTTGATATTCCTTTATCTTCTTTGTCTTCACGGTCTTGTTGAGATTGTCCATGAAGAGCATAGACTCGTCACCGCGCAGGTTTTGCATGAAGTAGTTCACTATCTGAGTCTTCTCGCCCTTCGCCTGCACGTCGCAGGAGCAAAAGGCAAGACTCATCACGCATAAGGCCGTAGCCGTTGTCTTGTAGATTTTCATTGGTTTTGTTGTTTATTTGGTAGTAATACTAATCCCCTTATTCCTGAGAGGGCGCCGTACCTCCTACAGGTAATGCAACATACTGCAAGCGATTGCTATTCATAGGAGGTGCAGCGCCCTCGCTGCACCAATTACCCATAAATACTTTCTTATAGTTTTTGGTACGGCGAGGGCGCCGTACCTCCTAATGAATACCTTTTTCCTTTCCCTCCCTGGGGAGGGTCAGGGGAGGGGTTTCTCACTTCAGTCCCTCGAGCAGCGACTTGAGTCGCACATCACTCGGGCGATAGGCGTTGTATTTATAGAGTTTGCCGTCCTTGTCATAGATGAGGAAGAACGGGATGCCCGTGACGTTGAGCGCCTCGCAGA
>CAVKNF010000071.1:0-12141 GCA_963657415.1 bacterium
TTCTTGAAGCGGACTTCCTGGTCAATTCATTTGAAGACCACATGCCGACAGACAATATCAAAGTTTTCCGCGACAAGGTCTTTCGTTCGCCATCAGCCATTCTTTTGCTCAATAACATGTGGGGAATAGAATAACTCGAGGGCGCTCTACATCATAAAGGATGCAACGTGGACGCAGCACCTACTAAAAAAAGGAGGTACAGCGCCCTCGCTGTACCACGCAAGTGGGAAATATCAATTGAAAAATCCTACTTGAGTGGTACGGCGAGGGCGCCATACCTCCTGATAATTACTTTATAAGGTCTATAGAACGCTTGAGGAAGTCATTGAGAGCGGCCCCCTTGAGCATGCCATTCTGAAGAAGGGCGAGGTCGATGAGTTGGCGCACCACCTTATTGTCCTTGGCATAGGCGGCAATCACCTCATTGCGCTTATCCTCCTCAGCCTTGATCTTGTCGCGAGTGTCCTTCATGTCATCCTTCTCCTGCTGAGTGATATCCTCCCATTTCTTGTCCTTCTGCGACTGCTGGAGCACCTGCTCACGGGCTTTCAGACCCTTTATCTCGCTGACGATAGGTTTGAGTTGCTCCTCAGTAGCGGTAGCACTTGCGTCGAGCACCTGCTTCACGAGTGGATGGTCGGAGTTGAGGACGAGAGAGTAAGAGTCGGGCATCTCGCCATAGAATGACATTCCTGCCTGATAGCGGCTCATCTCCTTCATGCGTCGCATATACTCGCTCTGAGTGATGACGATAGGCATGGCACCCTCACCGAGAGGCTGCACCTCTACCTGAAACTCCGTCTTCTCCAATTTTGGCAGTTGTGTCTTGAATACCTGAGACAAATTGTCAGTCTGCTCATTTGTCAGAGTCATGGCGTGTTGGTCTTCCTTTGGTATGAGGCGGTCGATGGTGTCGGCATCCACGCGAGAGAAATGGCACTTCTCAAACTTCTGCTCAAACATTGACACGCACGGCACATCGAGTTCGCCGTCGAAGAGAAGCACGGAGTAACCCTTCTGCTTGGCAGAGTCGATATAACTATACTGCTCCTCCTTGTTGGTGGCATAGAGATACACCACATTGCCATCCTTGTCTTTCTGGTTGTCGGTGATGAGTTTGTTGTATTCGTCATAGGTGAACATCTTACCGTCAACATCCTTGAAGAGGGAGAAGTCCTTTGCACGGTCATAGAAGTCAGGCTGTGAGAGCATACCGTAGTGGATGAAGAGTTTCAGACTGTCCCATTTCTCCTCATACTCCTTACGGTTCTCATTGAATATAGCCTTCAGACGGTCAGCAACCTTCTTGGTAATATAAGTAGAGATCTTCTTCACATTGGCATCGCTCTGCAGATAAGAACGGCTCACGTTAAGAGGAATGTCCGGAGAGTCTATGACGCCATGCAGCAGAGTGAGGAACTCTGGCACGATGCCCTCCACCTGGTCGGTGACAAACACCTGATTGCAATAGAGTTGTATCTTGTTGCGCTGCAACTCAAGGTTGGACTTTATACGTGGGAAATAGAGGATACCGGTGAGGTTGAACGGATAGTCCACATTGAGGTGAATCCAGAACAGGGGTTCGTCGGCCATAGGATAGAGCGTGCGGTAGAAGTTCTTGTAGTCTTCATCCTTGAGTGTCGACGGAGTCTTTGTCCAGAGAGGTTCCACGCTGTTGACGATATTGTCCTTGTCGGTGTCCACCTGCTTGCCGTCCTTCCACTCGGTCTCCTTGCCGAATGCCACAGGCACAGCCATAAACTTGCAGTACTTATTGAGCAGTTCACCAATCTTTCCTTTGTCGAGGAACTCCTTGCAGTCGTCGGAAATGTGGAGGATGATGTCAGTACCGCGCTCAGCACGCTCCGCCTTGTCGAGTTCAAACTCTGGGCTGCCGTCGCAAGTCCAGTGCTGAGCCTCAGCGCCGTCCTTATAAGAGCGGGTGATAATCTCCACCTTGTCGCTCACCATGAAACTGGAGTAGAAACCTAATCCGAAGTGACCGATGATGGCATTGGCATTGTCCTTATACTTGTCGAGGAAGTCGGTGACGCCAGAGAATGCTATCTGGTTGATATACTTGTCAATCTCCTCAGCCGTCATACCAAGTCCATGGTCGCTGATGGTGATGGTCTTAGCCTCTTCATCGAGAGCCACGCGCACGGTCAGGTCACCGAGTTCGCCCTTGAAGTCACCCTTCTCGGCGAGAGTCTTTATCTTCTGAGTGGCATCGACAGCATTTGACACCATCTCACGGAGGAAAATCTCATGATCACTATAGAGGAACTTCTTGATGACGGGGAATATGTTTTCGGTTGTTACCCCAATATTACCTTTGCTCATAATATTATTTGTTATTTGTTTTATGTTTTACTTGTCTTGCCTCACTTCATGCGAGGCTTCGCTATGGATATAACAAAAGGTGTGCCAAACAGACTTTCCTCTGTCGGCACACCTTTTATTATATACATACGCGTGTGCGTATACCTATATTATATATGTCTTATATTGTATGCATCTTAAATATTGGCAATACACATAATATTTGCGAAGACACCAGCGGCGGTCACGCTTGCACCGGCACCATAACCCTGTATCTGCATAGGATATTCGCGATAGCGCTCCGTAGTGAGCAGGATGATGTTGTTGGATCCCTCAAGATTATAGAACGGATGGTTGCGGTCTACAGCCTGTAGCGAAACGCTCGTCTTGCCATTGTCGAGAGTTGCCACGAAACGCCAGTGCTTGCCTTCAGACTCGATCACCTTGCGCTTCTGTTCGAAGTCAGCATCGAGTTTCGGCAGGTTCTTCCAGAAATCATCCACACTGCCTTCGAAATATTCCTTTGGCACGAAGAGATTCTTCTCCACGTCATCCTGCTCCACCTGATAGCCAGCCTCGCGTGCGAGAATCACCAGTTTGCGGATGACATCCTTGCCCGAGAGGTCTACGCGTGGGTCAGGTTCCGAATAGCCCTTCTCCTTAGCCAGGCGTACAGTCTCCGAGAACGGTACGTCGGAAGAAATCTCATTGAATATGAAGTTGAGCGTACCGCTGAGCACCGCCTCAATCTTGAGTATGCGGTCGCCGGAATTTCTCAGGTCGTTGATAGTGCCGATGATAGGCAGACCTGCTCCCACGTTGGTCTCATAGAGATAACGCACGCCACGGGCAATGGCAGTATCCTTGAGTTTGCGATATGTCTGATAGTCACCCGAAGACGCAATCTTATTGGCTGCCACCACGCTGATGTTGTGCTGGAGCAGGCGCAGATAGATGTCGGCAATATCCTGAGAGGCAGTACAATCGACGAAGACAGAGTTGAAGATATTCATTCCTACCACATTCTGCTCAAGCAACTCGGGATTGCTCTCGGGAGAGGCATCAAGGAGTTCGCGGTAGTTATCGAGGTCTATGCCGTCACGATTGAAGATGGCATGCTTGGAAGATGCTATACCGACGACATTGAGTTTGAGTCGGCTGTGCTCCTTGAGTTCGTCATACTGCGAACGAATCTGCTCGATGAGTTTGCTTCCCACCGTACCCGTACCGCAGATGAAGAGGTTGAGCACCTTATATTCCGAGAGGAAGAACGAGTCGTGAAGCACATTGAGCGACTTGCGCAGGAATTTGCCTTCGACGACAAAGGAGATGTTGGTCTCTGACGCTCCCTGTGCGCAGGCAATGACGCTCACGCCAGAACGGCCGAGAGTGCCGAAGAGTTTGCCAGCGATGCCTGGCGTGTGCTTCATGTTCTCGCCCACGATGGCGATGGTGGCAAGTCCGCTCTCGATGTGCATAGGGAACATGGCGCCTGTCTCTATCTCCTTCTGAAACTCCTGATTGAGCACCTCTGCCGCAGCATTGGCATCCTCATCGCGCACGCCGATAGACGTAGAGTTTTCTGATGATGCCTGCGACACCATGAACACGGATATATGGTGATTGGTCAGGGCATTGAAGATGCGTCGGTTTACACCTATGACACCCACCATCGACAGACCCGTCACGTTGACAAGGCTTGTGCCGTTGATGCTCGAAATACCCTTAATAGGTTTGCGGTCATTCTCCACCTTGGCGCGGATGACAGAACCGGGGTTCTTCGGATTGAAGGTATTCTTCACCTTTATCGGAATGTTCTTCACGCAGACAGGATATATAGTCGGCGGATATATCACCTTTGCACCGAAGTTACAGAGTTCCATCGCCTCTATGTAAGACAGTTCCTTAATGGTGTAGGCCGTCTTTATCACACGCGGGTCAGCAGTCATAAATCCGTCTACGTCGGTCCATATCTCAAGCACTTCGGCATCGAGGGCAGCGGCTATGATGGCTGCCGTGTAGTCCGAACCGCCACGACCGAGGTTTGTGGTCTCGCCTGTGTCGCGATCGCTGGAGATGAAGCCCGGCACGAGCGACACACGGGGCAACTCACGGAATGTATTCTGCACCAGTTCGGCAGTGAGTTCGCTGTGGAGCACATGCTTTCCGTTCTTGTAGACAGTCTTGATGAAGTGTCGGCTCTCAAACCATTTAGCACCTCTCACCAATGTGGCTACGATGCGTGAAGAGATGCGCTCGCCATAACTGACGATGGCATTCTGGGTCTTCTGCGAAAGGTCGTGGATGAGATATACACCGAAATAGATGCTGCGCAACTGCTCCAAGAGGGCGTCTACTTCCTTGAAGAGCATCTCGCGGTCTACGGTGTTGGTTATGACTTTGTCTATCATCTGGTGGTGGCGGTCGACAATGGCATCATATTCTGCCTTCCATCCTTCATCTCCGGCAACTGCCAGACGCGATGTCTGAAGGAGTTTGTCTGTTATGCCGCCGAGGGCACTCACTACAACTACAATGGGTTGTTTCTTTGCTTCGTTCTCTACAATTTCCTTTAAGGAAAGGATACTCTCCACGGAACCAACGGATGTTCCGCCAAATTTCAATACTTTCATTTGTTGTTTTATTTGGTTAATATTCTCCCTTCCTCATGACAATTGAGGCGAGGAAGAACTTGAAAGCAAAATTACTAATTATTTTACGTTTCAGCAACGAAAAGCCACGCAAATGTAGTAATTTTGCGATATGATTAGAGAAACCCAACTGCGCTTGTTGCCGCAACAGGCTTATTCCGAACAGTCTATCGCTGACTATGTGGCAAAGGATTTTGCCATCGACCGTCGCACCATCTGTCATGTGAGAGTGCTCAAGCGGTCGATAGACGCACGCCAGCGCACCATCTATGTGAACATCACCGCGCGTATATATATTAATGAGATGCCGACAGACGACGCTTTCGTCTCTACGCACTATCCCGACGTGAGTTCCGGCGAAAGGGTGATAGTGGTAGGCGAAGGTCCCGGCGGACTCTTTGCCGCTTTGAAACTCATAGAACTGGGACTGCGCCCCATCATCCTCGAAAGAGGCAAGGATGTGCGCGAGAGGAAGAAGGACTTGGCGATGATATCAAAGACGCAGAAGGTGGACGGCGAGTCCAACTACTGTTTCGGTGAGGGAGGCGCAGGTGCTTACTCTGATGGCAAACTGTATACAAGGTCGAAGAAACGCGGACCTACGGAGAAGATACTCAATGTATTTTGCCAACACGGGGCTTCCACATCCATCCTCTCTGATGCACATCCACATATAGGCACCGACAAACTGCCGCGCGTGATAGAGAACATGCGCAACACTATTATAAAATGTGGCGGCGAGGTGCATTTCCAGACGAAGATGACACGTCTGGTACTCAATGGCGACAGTTGCATAGGTTGCGAGGCTGTATATCTTCCCACAGGCAAGGAGGAGACATATCGCGGACCGGTGATACTGGCGACGGGTCACTCTGCACGCGACGTCTACCGATATCTTGCGGAAGCGAAGATAGAGATAGAGGCTAAGGCGCTGGCTATGGGCGTGAGACTGGAGCATCCAGCAGAACTCATCGACAGCATACAATATCATAACCGCAACGGCAAGGGCAAATATCTGCCTACGGCGGAATATAGTTTTGTGACGCAGGTTGACGGCCGTGGCGTCTATTCATTCTGCATGTGCCCAGGAGGTTTTGTCATTCCTGCCGCCACGGGACCCAATCAGATAGTGGTCAACGGTATGAGTCCTGCCAACCGCGGTACGAAGTGGAGCAACTCGGGCATGGTGGTGGAACTGCATCCCGAGGACATCTACAAGGACGACGACAAACAGGACGCTCTCTGCATGATGCATTTCCAGGAACAACTGGAGCGCGACACATGGCAACAAGGAAATATGAAGCAGACAGCACCGGCACAGCGTATGGCAGACTTTGTCAACAATAGGTTGAGTTACGATCTGCCCTCTTCATCCTATTCGCCAGGACTGGTGTCGTCGCCACTGCACTTCTGGATGCCCGACATCATCAGCAAGCGACTGCAGAAAGGATTTCTCAACTTCGGTAAGTCGAGTCACGGATTTCTCACCAACGAGGCAGTGCTCATAGCAACGGAAACCCGCACATCATCGCCCGTGAGAATCATACGCGACCGAGAGTCGCTGCAGCATGTCAGGATAAAAGGACTCTTCCCATGCGGCGAGGGTGCCGGATATGCAGGAGGCATCGTGTCGGCAGGTGTTGACGGCGAGCGTTGTGCCGAGGCAGCAAAGGCATATATGGAGCAATTGGGCTAACAGGCAAAGGTTATATTAGAAGGTACGGCGCCCTCGCCGTACCATCTCCAGCAAGATTTTTTTTATTTATATTTCTTGTTAGCGAGTGGTACAGCGAGGGCGCTGTACCTCCTATAGAATGTAACATTTCATAGGAGGCGAAGCGCCCTCGCTTTGCCCTTTCGCTCGAAATGGAGTTTCTCTCATGTGAAGGGTGCAGCGAGGACGCAGTGCCTACTACTATCACCTAAAGATTGCTTGCAGCACTATTACAGAATAGAAGTCATCAAAGGAACAAGAAAGGATAAAAAAGATAAATATTGTTCTATATTTCCATAAAAATCATAATTTATAGAAGAACAAAACAGTTAGATATCTTAAAACTTTGGAACATTAGTATAATTCTTGTAATTTTGCACAATAGGTGTGGGTGAATATTGTAAAATGTTTATGCACGCCTGATATTATAGATGGGGTGCTATAAATTCCCACCTATATATAAAATATGTAAGGTGAATAGAGATTTTATTATAAAAGCAAAAGACATATGAACAAGAAGATATTGATTCCTCTGCTGTTGCTCATCATAGCACTTGCAGCCGGCATTTTCTATCTTGCCAAAAACCTGAACGACCAGAAGAAGGAGAATGAGGAGATGCAGGAGCTTGCAGCCCTCGACAAGCAGGAAATGGAGAATGAATATCAGCAGTTTGCCGACCAGTACACAGAGATGAGGTCGCAGATCACCAATGACTCACTCGTGGCTCAGCTTACCCAAGAGCAGCTCAAGACAGAGCGCCTGCTCAAGGAACTGCAAAATGTAAAGGCTACAGACGCAAGGGAGATAACACGACTGAAGAAGGAACTCGCCACTTGCAGGGCCGTAATCAGAAGTTATATATTGGAGATAGACTCCCTCAACCGCCTCAACCAGAACCTCATAGCCGAGAACTCTCAGGTGAAGGCACAGTATGCCGAAGCCAACCGTCAGATAGAAGGTCTCAACACTGAGAAGGCTTCGCTCTCGGAGAAGGTGGCCATAGCAGCACAACTCGACGCCATTGGCATCCGCATGTCTCTGCTCGACAAGAAGGACAAGGAAACGAAGAAGATCAGCAAGTGCAAAAAACTCATGGTGAACTTTTCACTGGCCAAGAACGTGACTGCCGCAAGCGGAAACAAGACCGTGTATGTGCGCATCACATCGCCTTCGGGAACTCTTCTGGGCGGTGCAGGCAGTTTCAATTATGAGAACAAGTCACTCTCATGCACAGCCAAGAAGAGTGTGGAATATGGAGGTCAGGAAACTCCCATCACCATGTATTGGGAGGTTAGTCAGGCTTTGGAGACCGGCACCTATAGCGTCAGCATCTTTGCCGACGGCAATATGATAGGTTCGGGTAGATTCAGTTTTAAGTAATCGGGGTATGCAGATGAAAAGAATAACAAGTGTAGTAGCCCTGCTCTCGTTCACATTGCTCGCTTCGGCGCAGTCGGTGCTGTCGCTCGACAGTTGCCGTGCTATGGCGCTGCGCAACAACAAGCAACTGAACGCGACAAAACTGAAACATGACATTGCGAAGAATGTGCGCAAGGCTACGCGCACAAAATATCTGCCAAAGGTGGATGCCGTGGGCGGATATGAATTCATGAGCAAGGAGATATCGCTTCTCAACAATGACCAGAAGACCCTGTTGGGCAATCTGGGCACCAACATGGCGACATCACTCGGCAGCAGTATGACCGAGACATTGACATCATTGGCAACCAAAGGTCTCATATCAGCCCAGACGGCTTCCGACCTCGGCACAATGTTGCAGACGCTCTCGCCTACGATTTCTGCAGCCGGCAACTCTTTCGGTCAAGCTATCAATGACGCCTTCCGCACCGACACGAGAAACATCTGGTCGGGTGCCGTGATGGTCAGACAACCTATCTTCATGGGCGGTGCCATCATCGCCGCAAACAAAATGGCGGACATCGCCGAGCAGATGGCATTGACCGACATCGACGGCAAGACGCAGAATACTCTCTACTCCATAGACCAGACCTACTGGCTCGTGGTGTCGCTGAAACAGAAGAAACAGTTGGCTGAGAGTTTCCGCGACTTAGTGCAGAAACTCGACGACGACGTGCACAAGATGATACGCGAGGGTGTGGCTACACGCGCTGACGGTCTGAAGGTGGACGTGAAGGTCAATGAGGCTGACATGCAAGTGACCCAGGCTGACAACGGACTGACGCTCGCGAAGATGCTCCTTTGCCAGTTGTGCGGAATGCCTGTTGACTCAGACATCACCCTTGCCGATGAGAACAATGACAATCTGGCTGTATATGACGGCACTGACGTGTCTGACGACATCAATCCTGCCGCCACAAGACCTGAGATACAGTTGCTCAACCAAGCAGTGGAACTCAGCCGACAGTCTACGAAACTCTTACGCGCGGAATATCTGCCACACATAGCACTCACGGGCGGATACCTGATATCTAATCCCAACCTGTTTAATGGTTTTGAAAAGAAATTCTCGGGAGTGTGGAATGTAGGCGTGATAGTACAGGTGCCTGTGTGGAACTGGTTTGAGAGTTCCTATAAGATAAAGGCAAGCAAGACCGCCACAGCCATAGCAACCCTTGAGATGAGCGACGCCACGGAGAAGATTAACCTGCAGGTGGAGCAAAGCAGATTTAAGGTAAGCGAAGCCAACAAGCGACTCGTCATGGCTACGAAGAACGTGGCGAATGCCGAGGAGAATCTCCGATGCGCAAGCGTAGGATTCAAGGAAGGAGTGATGGAGTCTACCGATGTCATGGCAGCACAGACGGCATGGCAGGCAGCAAAGTCACAAAAGATAGATGCAGAAATAGATGTAAAACTCGCACAGGTTGCCCTCAAGAAGGCACTCGGTGTACTACAATAAAATTACGGAGACAATCATTATGTCAGAAAAGAAACAACACAACAACATCCTGTTAGCAGTTGTCGGAATAATCACGGTAATAGTCATTATCGGCATCATCGGCTGCCTAACCCTTGGCAAGTCTGAGGAAATAATACAGGGAGAGATAGAAGTCTCAGAGTTTCGCGTGTCAAGCAAATTGCCAGGACGTGTGGTAGAGATACGCGTGAAGGAGGGCGACTATGTGCATGTGGGCGACACTCTCGTAATTCTCGGAGTACCTGAGGCCAACGCACAGCAGAAGGTGGCTCAGGCTACAGAGGGCGCTGCCAACGCTCTGAGCAACATGGCTCAGGACGGAGCGCGCGCAGAAACTGTGCAGGCAGCATATCAGATGTGGCAGGCAGCAATTGCCGCTACTGAGATTGCGGAGAAGACCTACAAGCGTGTGCAAAACCTTTTTGACGAGGGTGTGGTAAGCGCTCAGAAGCGCGACGAGGCTTTGGCTGCCTACAAGGCCGCTGAAGCTCAGGTGACTGCAGCGAAGAGCCAGTATGAGATGGCAAAGAATGGCGCCCGCGCTCAGGAGAAGGAAGCAGCACAAAAGCAGGCTGAAGCAGCCAAGGGGGCTGTCGACGTGGTGTCATCTCTGCTCAACGAGACTGTGCAGGTGGCAGCCGTAGAAGGCGAGGTGAGTGAGGTTTACTCCAAGGTCGGCGAACTTGTCGGTCTGGGTTCTCCTATCATGAACATCATGATGATGGACGACATGTGGGGCACATTCAATATCCGTGAGGACCAACTCAACGGCATGAAGGTGGGCGGCACGTTCACAGCTTTCCTCCCTGCATTCAACAAGGACATGAAGATGAAAATCACCAGCATCAAGGATGCCGGTTCGTATGCCACATGGAAGGCTACCAAGACTACAGGTCAGTATGACCTCAAGACTTTTGAGGTGAAGGCTGAACCGAAGGACAAGATTGACGGACTGCGTCCAGGCATGAGTTTGGTAGTAAAGAAGTAATCGTTGTAGTCTGACTTATAACTTATATAGTTGTTGTACGACAAATAAGGTTGTAGTCCGACTAATAAAGAAGAGAAACAATTTGTGATGAAGGTCTTAAGACAAATATTGGAAATAGCGGAGCGCGAATGCCATATCATGAAGAAGAATCCCATATTCCTCTTCTGCATGATATTGCTGCCTGTGTTCGTGATAGCCTTCTTCACATCCCTGCTTGAGGACGGTCAGCCTGTGGAACTGCCTATAGGTGTGGTGGACCAGGACAACTCTGCCACGTCACGCAATCTCATACGCAAACTCAACAGTTTCCAGACCTCTCATGTGGTGAGCCACTACGAGAACATGAACATGGCTCGTCAGGCTATACAAAAAGGCGACATCTATGCATTTCTGCTCATACCTAAAGGTACAGAGGCGGGACTGATGGCTTCCAAGCAGCCGAAGATATCATTCTATTATAACGGGGTGATAATGCTTGCCGGATCTACCACATTCCGTGACCTCAAGACCATATCTATGTTGGGTTCGGCAGGCGTAGGTTCGAAGAAGTTGGCAGCATTGGGCAAGACCAACAGAGAGATAAAAGCTTTTCTGCAACCGATAAGCGTAGACCTGCATCTGATAAACAATCCGCAGGCCAACTACAACATCTACCTCACCACGACGATGGTGCCAGGATTATTGCTCCTCTTCGTTTTGCTCATCACTCCCTACTCCATCGGTACGGAACTGAAATTCGGTCGCGCACACAAATGGATGCACTTGGCTGGGTTTAATCCCTGCACCGCCATAGCAGGAAAGATATTGCCACAGACACTGGTATTCCTTATCGTGTTCTATGGATATGAATTCTACATATATCATGTACTTGGATTTCCTCATCCTGGTGGCGTTGCCCCTATTCTGTTGCTTGGACTGTTGGCAGTGTTGTCAGCACAATGCTTCGGAATATTCGTCTTCGGACTTGTTCCGTCACTGCGTATGTCTATGACAATATGTTCACTGTGGGGCGTGCTGAGTTTCAGCCTCGCCGGTGCGACATATCCTGTGTTTGCCATGGATCCGTTCATACAGGGAGTATCGTGGGCATTCCCTTTGCGCCACTATTACATGATATACCAGATAAACATCTTCAACGGCTACCCGCTTTCCTATGCATGGGAAAATTGGATATGTCTGGTAGCATTCCTGCTTCTGCCCGCTTTCGTGATGAAAAACATACGAAGGGCGATGCTGGTCTACAAATACATACCGTAAGTGACGGTAAAAAAAAATAACTTGGTACGATTTGAATCATGATAAATAAGTGTCACGTCTGTCTTTCCAGCTCATCTTTTTGGCTGTTTTTGTCTCTTTCATCGGTCACATAGCCCGCTATGCTCCCTCTTCGAGAAACAAAAACATCTCAAAAATATAAGCCGCAAATCAGACCAACTTATTTTTTCACCGTCACTAAAAAGCAAAACTCATGGCAGGAAAATGGATTAAGAAACTCATCTCGGACATAGCAACAATATGGGTCAACGAGATAAAGGTGACAGTAAAGGATGAAGGCGTGCTCGTCTT
>CAVKNF010000072.1:0-12074 GCA_963657415.1 bacterium
TTCTGCTCGAAAAACTTCTTGTAGGATTCGCGTATTTCTTTCGCTGTCATCATATTTGGAATTCCTTAATTGTTTCTAATGCAAAGTTACTAATAATCTGTGGAAAACAGAGAGGAAAAGCATTCAAATGCCAATTTCTATTGGTGGGCAATATGAATTCCCTCCGCTACAGACTGGTGACCTCTTGCAGGTCGTCTATGACCTTCAGATTGTTCATTATGTCATTCACCTCGTCGCGGTCGTGCACACGCAGTTCGATGGTGCCCTCAAAGATGCCCTTATCCGAACTTACTGTCACCTTGCGTATGTTGATGTCCATCTTCTCTGATATCACTTCAGCCACGTCGTGGAGAATGCCTTTGCGGTCGATGCCCTTTATTTCTATGGTAGCCTCGAAGAGCATTCGGCGCTGCATATGCCACATGGCATCAAGAATTCTGTTGCCGTAGCTGGTCTTCAGACGGTCAGCCACGCTACAGTCTCTGCGGTGGATGGTAATCTCCTTGTTGTCGGTGATAAATCCCAATATGTCGTCACCAGGTATAGGACGGCAACAGGTGGGATAGTTGTATGTGTGGAAATTGTCATCGGTGACAATGATGGCTTTCTTCTTGTTGAAACCACTTCCCACGATGAATTTTTCTGGTTCCTTGGCTGTATCCTTTTGTTTGTCGCCTTTGAGGAATGACAGATATTTCATCCATTTGCCCGTTTCCTTCTTGCCGTTGGCATTCTGCAGGAACTTGTCATCGAGAGCAATGTTGCCCTGTGCTATCTCAACAAACAGATCCTCACGCTTCTTCATCTTGTAAGCCTCGCAGAGTCTGTCGAGCAGAGAGATGTTTGCCTCCAGGTTCTTTCCTTTCAGCCATTCGCCAAGCAGTGTTTCGCCCTTCTTCTGCTGTTCGCGCGCTTCACGGCGCAGAGCTGTCTGTATCTTTGTCTTTGCCTTTGCTGTGGTGACAAAGTCCATCCATTCGCGATGCACATGTTGTGCCGTGGAGGTGAGTATCTCCACCTGGTCGCCACTCTGCAGATGATAGCTCAGTGGCACCAGCTTGTGGTTCACCTTGGCGCCTATGCAGTGAGTGCCGAGGAAACTGTGTATCTGGAATGCGAAGTCAAGAGCCGTACATCCTGCAGGCATAGTGAGAATCTCGCCCTTGGGAGTGAATACGAATATCTCGTTGGCGAAGAGGTTGAGTTTGATGGTATCAAGGAAGTCCATGGCGTCCGGTTGTGGGTCGCTGAGTATTTCCTTGATAGTACCCAACCAGTTGTTGAGTTCGTCATCTTCATTGATATCGTTTCCTCCCTCCTTATATTTCCAGTGGGCGGCAAATCCCTGTTCGGCCATCTCGTCCATGCGAGCCGAGCGGATCTGCACCTCTATCCATCGTCCCTGCTTGCTCATGAGAGTGACGTGCAGAGCCTGATATCCGTTGGCTTTCGGGTGGTTGAGCCAATCGCGCAGTCTGTCGGGGTGAGCCTTGTAGAGTTGGCTTATCGCCACATAGATGCGGAAACACTCATTGATCTCGTCCTCCGAACTGTCAGGCGTATAGATGATTCTTACAGCCAGTATGTCGTAAATCTCCTCGAATGTGACATGCTTGGTCTGCATCTTGTTCCAGATGGAGTAGGGACTCTTCAGGCGTGCCTTGATGGCATATTTCACTCCCATCTTGTCGAGCACTTCGCGTATGGGGTCAGTAAACTGGCTGAAGAGTTGGTCGCGCGACTGTTTGGTAGACTCCAGCTTGCGCTCTATGGAAGCATAAGTCTCAGGATGCTCAAACTTGAAACTCAAGTTTTCCAGTTCCGTCTTGATCTTGTTTAGTCCAAGGCGGTTTGCCAGAGGTGCATATATATATAATGTCTCTCCTGCAATCTTGTATTGCTTGTTGGCAGGTTGCGAACTCAGCGTGCGCATGTTGTGCAGGCGGTCGCAGATTTTGATGAGTATGACGCGAATGTCGTCGCTCATCGTGAGAAGCAACTTCTTGAAGTTTTCTGCCTGTGAGGAAGCGTGCTCGCCGAAGATGCCACCCGATATCTTTGTCAGTCCGTCAACGATTTGCGCTATCTTCGTGCCGAAGAGATTTTCTATGTCCTCCGTTGTGTAGTCCGTGTCTTCCACCACATCGTGCAGCAATGCGGCACATATGCTTGTGCTGCCCAGTCCCATCTCCTCGATAGCAATCTGAGCCACTGCTATCGGGTGCATGATGTAAGGTTCGCCCGAGAGGCGCTTCACTCCCTTGTGGGCTTGTCGTGCAAAGTTGAAAGCCTTTGTTATGATGTCGACTTTCTTGCGGTGTGGCGATGCAAGATAGGTGTCAAGAAGATGTTGGAAAGCATCGTCCACCATTTTCTCATCGTCACTTGTAACGTTGGTTGTGGTGTTCATAGACTTTAGGCACTTGGTTTGTTACACGTTTTATTTTATTCGCAGTTTCTTGCCTGCACGGATACTGCTGCCCTTGATGCTTGGGTTGAGCTTGCGCAGTTTAGCCACGGTAGTACCATTGCGCTTTGCTATCTCCGACAGAGTGTCGCCCTGACGTATGGTAGTGCTCTTTCCTTTGCCACCGCGCTTTTTGCTGCTGCGGCTTTTCTTCTTTGAGTAAGACTTCTTTGTCTGTGCCACGTAGGTCTCGTCCACCTCCACATTGTTGCGCTTGGTGAGCAGTTCGTCTGCGCGGTAGGCATACACGGAGTCCTGGTTGTCGATGAAGGCAAGAATATCCTGCGACTTCAGACGGAGCAATGCCGGCGAAGAACTGCCGTTGATTATGCTGCGTCTGTATTGAGGGTTGAGCGACTCTATCTCCTTGCGGTCCACTCCGAGCACATTGGCTATCTGGTCGAAGTGTATGTCTCTGTTCACCGTCACCGTGTCGGTGTGGGCAGGCAGAGTGGCAGACATCGGACAGATGTTGTGGTCGCAATAGTAGTTCATGATATAGTTGGCGGCGATGAATGCCGGCACATATCCTCTTGTCTCGCGAGGCAGGTAAGGATAGATTTTCCAATAGTCCTTCACGCCTCCTGCCCTGTGGATGGCCTTGTCCACATTTGTCGGTCCGCAGTTGTAGGATGCAATCACCAGTGACCAGTCGCCGAAGATCTTGTAGAGGTCCGACAAGTAATGTGCGGCCGCATAGGATGCCTTCACAGGGTCGCGTCTTTCGTCCACGAGAGTGTTCACTTCGAGTCCGTAGGTCTTTGCCGTACCGATCATAAACTGCCACAGTCCTGTAGCTCCTACTCGCGACACAGCCTTCGGATTGAGAGCAGACTCTATCACAGGCAAGTATTTCAATTCGAGAGGCAGACCGAAACTTTCCAGCGCCTGTTCGAATATTGGCATGTAGAAGTTGGATGCACCCAGCATGATGCTTACCGAGCGGCGCAGTCTACCAGAGTAGCTGTCGATAAACCGCTGTACCACTTGGTTGTAGGGCATTTCTATGATGGTAGGCAACTTGCGCAACCTTTCCTCATATATATAAGGTTCGTATGAAGGGTTTACGTCAGGGAAATCACAATCCGACTCCATTTTTAGATAAGTCTTTGTGTTATAGAGTTGCAGCAGGCTGTCCACCTCCTCTATCATGCCCTCTGGCATTTCTATTTCCTCGTCGTCAGATATGCTGTCATTGTCGTCGTTCTCGTCGTCCGTTTCTGTCACCTCGATGACATCGTCGTCATCGGTATTCTCGTACTGGGCGTAAGAGAAAGTCGAGCACGCCAGTAATATGGATGTAATCAGTAATTTCGTTTTTCTCATTTGTAAGTGTCGTTGTTTAGAAAATCAGGCTACACTGCATGCCGAAATTGCCTTTGCGCAGAGATCTGTCGCCTGTTCCGTTGTCGATGAATGCCGGTTCGATGCGCATACTCAGGTTGTCGGTGATGTCAAATTCCGACAGGGAAGCATCCACATAGGCATCAATGACGCTGAGTGCGTAAACACCGAGGATGCAGAAGAAACTGAGGTCGCGATAGCGGCGAAACCTGTCCTTACGTTTGCTGAACAGGTTTTGGTAATATTCCAGGTTGCTTGAGTCTATCTTTTTGCCAAGATGCAGAAACTGGTCATAGCTGTGCGTGCTGTCGTCGTTGTCCGTGAGGTCGAGATAAGCCTGCTTGTAGTCCTTATACATCTGGTTGTTCCATGACCACGCGTAGGCGCAACCCACGAATCCCCCATAGAATATTGGCAGTTTCCAGTATTTCCTGTTGTATATCTGTCCTCCACCGGGAAATACCAATGCCAGCCACATGGCGCGTTTGGGTTCCGGTCGCCATGTAGTCCAGTCGCGTTTGGGTTTCATTACCTTGCCCGTGAGCAGCCCCAAAGAGTCTGCCTGCACTACGGTCTCCTCCTTTATGGAGTCCGGCATCACCACTTGAGCCACACTGTCAGTCTGCGCCTTGCCTGTCATTGGCACAACGCTCCACAGCAGTGCCATGATGACCAATTTATATTTGGATAATGACGTTGCCAAAGGATTATTGTTCTCTTGTCTTTTCGAGTATGCTTATAATCTCGTTGAGTTGCTCTTCGCTGCTGAATGGGATATTGATCTTTCCCTTGCCGTTGGTGCCGAATTTTATCTGCACCTTAGCGTTGAGGCTTTTCTCGAGGTTGCGACGGTAAGGTTCATAGTGACGTACCAGCAGGTCGTTCGACTGTTTTACTGGCTTTTCGCCATCAGTCTCCTCGCCCTCGTTTTTCATCTTCTGCACCAGTTCCTCCACCTTTCTCACGGAGTAGCCGTTCTTGATAATCTCCTTGAAGAGTTTCACCTGCATCGACGGACTCTCCAAGGCAAGCAATGCGCGTGCATGTCCCATGTCTATCTCTCTCTTCTGCAGTGCCATCTGCACTTGTGCTGGCAGACGGAGCAGACGGAGTGTGTTGGCGATGGCGGTGCGGCTCTTGCCCACGCGTTGCGACACCTTCTCCTGTGTCATGCCGTCGGTCTCCATAAGCTGTTGGTAAGCCAGTGCCACCTCGATGGCGTTGAGGTCCTCGCGCTGGATATTCTCCACGAGAGCCATCTCCATGATGCTTGCGTCATTGAGCGTGCGGATGTAGGCGGGTATGGACTTCAGACCTGCCAACTGTGACGCACGCCAACGACGTTCGCCTGCTATAATCATGTATTTCTGTTCTGACACCTGATGCAGGGTGATAGGTTGTATGATACCTATCTCCGCGATACTGTTGGCGAGTTCCTGCAGTGCAGTCTCGTCAAAGTCGCGTCGAGGCTGGTTGGGGTTAGCCTCTATCTGCTCTATGGGCACTTCATTGATGGTGCTGCTTCCTTCCGTGTGCACAGACTCTGTGGATATGAGGACATCGAGACCTTTACCCAGAGCGTTGTGCTTGATATTGGAACTGAATTTCTTTTTTACCGCCATGATATCACTTGTTCTTTGCTATTATTTCCTTTGCAAGCGACAAATGGTTCTTTGCTCCTGCGGAATTGGCATCATACAATATTACGGGAAGTCCGTGTGAAGGGCTCTCCGACAGTTTTACGTTTCTCTGGATGACGGTCTTGAATACCAGCTCCTGGAAGTGGCGCTTCACTTCGTCGTAGATCTGGTTGGCAAGTCTCAGGCGGCTGTCATACATTGTCAGGAGGAATCCCTCTATCTCCAAGCTTGGGTTGAGCTTGCTCTTGATGATCTTGATGGTGTTGAGCAACTTTGCGATACCTTCCAAAGCGAAGTATTCGCACTGCACAGGTACTATCACCGAGTCGGCTGCCGTCAGTGAGTTTACGGTGATAAGACCGAGCGACGGACTGCAGTCGATGAGTATGTAGTCGTATTCTTCCTTTACGGGAGCGAGAATGTTCTTCAGCACCATCTCTCTGTTTTCCAGATTGAGCATCTCTATCTCCGCACCTACCAGATTGATGTGACTTGGCACGATGTCAAGCCCTTCAATGTCGGTCGTGTAGATGGCTTCGTGGATATCGATGTTGTCGATGATACATTCGTATATAGAACTCTCCACTTCATTGAGGTCCACGCCAAGTCCGCTCGATGCGTTTGCCTGAGGGTCCACGTCAATGAGCAGTACCGACTTTTCGAGTGTAGCGATGGATGCGGCGAGGTTCATTGCGGTGGTAGTCTTACCTACACCGCCCTTTTGGTTCGCCAATGCTATGATTTTTCCCATATCAGAATAGAAATTATGCTTTTCTGCCTCCCGTAGCGTCTGTATGTCTTGGTGGAGTGTCACCATGAAAACAGCAGGAATGGCAAATACGTTTTGTCTGCAAAGATACTAAAAAGAGGTGGAATAGGGCGTGGGCATTGAAAGTTTTTAGCATAAATCATATTTTTTAACCCAATTCCTTGCTCATGCTCAGATGTTTGCGTATGCGGTGTCTGATATCCTATGGATATTCATTATAGCTCAAATGCTGTTCGAATACTATGCAGATAGGTTAATAATTGAGGGAAATTCTCTTTTTTCTCATGCTTTTAGCGTAACTTTGCATATTATGAATCAAAACCGTCCGCTTATTCTTATCAGCAATGATGATGGCTATCAGGCCAAAGGCTTGAATTCTCTCATCGACATGGTGTCCGACATGGGTGACATCATTGTGTGTGCTCCCGACAGCACTCGCTCGGGTCAGTCGCGTGCCTTTACCATGCCATTGCCATTGACATTGCATCTTGTCAGCGAGAAGCCGGGGCTAACGGTTTACCGTTGCTCGGGTACTCCCGTAGACTGTGTGAAGATGGCTTATAACCAGGTGTGTCCTCGCATGCCTGACCTTATACTCGGAGGCATCAATCATGGTGACAATTCTTCTGTCAATGCGCATTATAGCGGTACGGTGGGCATTGCTATAGAGGGAGCCATGCGCAGCATTCCGTCGATAGCTTTCTCTTTGTGTGATTTTCGTCACGATGCCGACTTCGGTCCGATGCGCGATATCGTGCGCAAGTATGTCAGAAAAGTTCTCGACGAAGGACTGCCAAAGTATGCTTGTCTCAACATCAACTTTCCTCTTGTTGACGAGTGCAAGGGCGAGCGCATATGCCGCATGGCATTCGGTCATTGGTGCAAGGAGGTGGTGAAGCGTGAGCATCCTGCAGATGTGGGTAGTTATTACTGGATGTCAGGATTCTATCAAAACGACGAACCCGAGAGTGAGGATACCGACGCTTGGGCTTTGGCACACGGCTATGCATCGGTGACACCTCTGACGGTGGACATGACCGACCATGCATTGTTGGAAAAAATGAAGCGCGGATGAAGTATTATCTCATAGCCGGAGAGGCTTCCGGCGACCTTCACGCTTCGCATCTCATGAGGTCGATAAAGGAAAACGACCCCCATGCCGTGTTCCGCTTCATCGGTGGCGACCTTATGGCTGCCGAGGGAGGCGAGATGTTGTGGCATTTCAAAGAAATAGCCTATATGGGATTTCTGCCCGTGCTGATGCATCTCAAGACAATTCTCATGGCTCAGCGCGAGTGTAAGCGCGACATCATGCAGTGGAAGCCAGATGCGGTCATTCTCGTAGACTATGCTGGATTTAATCTCAATATAGCAAAGTTTCTGCGAAAGCGCTCTATAAAGAATAAAAACGGATTCTTCGCTCCTGCCATCTATTATTACATCTCCCCGAAGATATGGGCATGGAAGGAAAGACGCATAAAGAATTTCAAGCGTGATGTAGACGAGATGTTCTGCATCTTCCCCTTTGAGGTGGATTTTTTTGAGGGTAAGCATGACTATAAGGTGCACTATGTAGGCAACCCTACAGCCAATGAGGTGAGCGAGTTTAAGATGTCCTACAGCGAGACTCCCGAACAGTTTCGCCAGCGTCATGGGCTTGACGAGCGACCTATAATAGCGCTTCTTGCAGGTAGCCGTCGTCAGGAGATAAAGGATAACCTTCCTCTCATGGTCGAGGTGGCAAAACGTGTTGACGGTTATCAGTTTGTTGTTGCCTGCGCCCCTGCTTCGGAAGACGAATATTACACTCCATATCTTGAGGGGACTGACATAAAAAAGGTGAAAGGCGAGACCTATGCCCTGCTGGCAAACTCCACTGCGGCACTTGTTACGAGTGGCACGGCTACGCTTGAGACTTGCTGTTTTAATGTACCGCAAGTGGTGCTCTACAAGACTCCTCTTCCAAAGATTTCACGTTTCATATGGGATCATTTCTTCTCCGTGAAATATATCTCGCTGGTAAATCTCATAGCCGGACACGAGGTGGTGCCCGAGATGATGGCAGAGAAGTTTACTGTCAATAAGGTGCTTGCCCAGTTGCGCAATATCCTTTATGGCAGTCGCGGTCGCAATGTCATGCTCTCGGGTTATTTTGATGTGCACAAACAAATAGGCGGCACCGTCGCTCCCGACAATGCCGCCCGTATTATGATTCGCAAACTTTTAGATCATCGTGACCATTAATGCCTTCGCTTTAATTGCCACCCATTGCTGACAGTGTGTAGATGTAGACTACGGCAGCCGGTATGGCCAGCAGTGCCGAGTCAAATCTGTCGAGCATACCGCCGTGTCCTGGCAGTATGTTGCCCGAATCCTTTATTCCCAACGTGCGCTTGAAGAGACTCTCTACGAGGTCGCCCCATGTGCCGAAGAACACCACCACGAGTCCCAGACCCATCCACTGCCACACGTTGAGACCGGAGGCATGGTCGGGTTCGATGCTCCACACCAGTGCCGACACGACCAATACCAATATGCCGCCGCCGATACTTCCTTCCCAACTCTTGCCTGGGCTGATGCGAGGAAACAGTTTATGCTTGCCGAAGAGCGAACCGCTGAGGTAAGCGCCAGTGTCGTTGCACCAGAGGAAGACGAAAATCATCAGTGGCAACAGCCAGTAGAACTCGCCCTTGTAGTAGGCGAGGATATAGATTGTCGACAGAGGCAATGCTATGTAGAGTTGACTCATCATGGCGTATGCCCAGTCGTTGATGGCATCCTGCTGTTTGAGATAGAGTTCTGAGATAAACAGGTAGATGATGGTGAGCAGATAGGGGATGAACACCACTGCCGTGGTCAGTCCCGAACAGAATCCCGCCATTGCTATCGACAGGAATACTCCCGCCGCAGAACAGATGAAACGGTTGATGCTCACGCCTTCGCGCTCATTTACCAGTCCGGCAAACTCCCATATAGCCATACCAGTTATCAATGCAAACAGAAATGTCGTAGCCATGGGACGCATGAAACTGACAATCATTATCGCTACATAGATGATGCCGGTGATGGCACGTACTATCAGGTTCTTAATCTTTGGACTCATTGCTTTCCTTGTTGTCTGTGTTTGTCTGTTTGTTGTCAGCATCAGTGTCTGCCACATTGTCGGAGTTGCTGCTGTTCTTTAGGTATTCCTCCTGAGCCTTCTTCACCTCGTCGGGCATGTTGTCGATGCTCAGGCGCTCAGCATTCTTCTTTTCCTCCTCTGCCTTTATGGCTTCGTTGGCTTCCATAATCTCTTCCGTGCGGCTCACCCAAGGACGCTTGCCGAATATCTTTTCCACATCCTCAGCATAGATGACCTCGCGGCTTATGAGCAGTTCGGCCAGGGCGTTGTGTCCCTCCTTGTGCTCGGCGAGTATCTTCTTTGCGCGGTCATATTGCTCATTGATCATCTTCAGCACCTCGTCGTCCATGATTTTCGCCGTTGTCTCAGAGTAAGGACGCTGGAACTGGTAATCCTGATTGTTGTAATAGCATATGTTTGGCAGTCGCTCGCTCATGCCGGCATATGCCACCATGCTGAATGCGGCCTTTGTGGAGCGCTCCAGGTCATTCATGGCTCCTGTGGAGATGTGGCCAGTGAAGAGTTCCTCTGCAGCACGTCCGCCAAGCAGGGCGCATATCTCGTCGAGCATCTGCTCCTTTGTCGTAATCTGTCGCTCCTCAGGCATATACCATGCTGCGCCGAGAGCCTGGCCGCGTGGCACGATGCTTACCTTCACCAATGGGTTGGCAAACTCGCAGAACCATGATATCGTGGCGTGACCAGCCTCGTGGAGGGCTATGGTGCGCTTCTCCTGTGCTGTCATCACCTTGGTCTTCTTCTCCAGTCCGCCGATGATGCGGTCTACGGCATCGAGGAAATCTTGTTTGCCCACCACCTTACTGTTGTGACGTGCTGCTATGAGGGCAGCCTCGTTGCACACGTTGGCGATGTCGGCACCCGAGAATCCCGGAGTCTGTCGTGCCAGGTAGTCTATGTCGAGAGTGCTGTCAGTCTTTAGCGGACGCAGGTGTACGAGGAATATGTCCTTTCTCTCCTGCAGGTCGGGCAGGTCAACGTGTATCTGACGATCAAAGCGTCCTGCACGTAGCAAAGCCTTGTCGAGCATGTCGGCACGGTTGGTGGCGGCGAGGATTATAACGCCGCTGTTGGTGCCAAATCCGTCCATCTCTGTCAGCAGGGCGTTGAGAGTGTTCTCACGCTCGTCGTTGCCTCCAAGTGAAGCGTGGTTGGCACGCGCACGTCCCACGGCATCAATCTCGTCGATGAAGATGATGCTCGGACTCTTCTCCTTAGCCTGACGGAAGAGGTCGCGCACACGGCTTGCGCCCACACCCACAAACATCTCCACGAAGTCGGAACCGCTCATTGAGAAGAATGGCACCCCAGCCTCACCTGCAACGGCCTTTGCCAGCAAAGTCTTTCCCGTTCCCGGAGGACCCACGAGCAGTGCGCCACGTGGTATCTTACCACCTAATTCGGTGTATTTCCCGGGGTTCTTGAGGAAGTCCACTATCTCCTGTATCTCTTGCTTTGCCCCTTCCTGACCAGCCACATCCTTGAATGTCACGCCGATCTCGGCAGCCTTCTCATACATCTTAGCCTTGCTTTTGCCTACGGAGAAGATGCCTCCTCCGCCACCACCGCTACCCATACGGTTGAAGATGAATACCCAAGCCAGTACGAGCAGGATTATCGGACCGAAGTTGAAGAGTATCTGCATGAGTCCGTTGTTGCTCTTGTTGTCATAACTATAGTCGCCAAGAGTCTTGCTCTCCACCTGCTTGTCGAGGAAGCGCTCCAGTTCATCGATGCTGCCAAACTCTACCGTGACGCATGGGTTTTGTCCAACCTGCTGGGCGGTCTGGTGGAATATGTCACGGATATACTTACCCTTGACATACATCTTCAGTGTGCCGTCGCTCTTGTTTACCACGACGTGCGTGGCATATCCGTTGGCTACATATTTCTTAAACTTAGTGTAGGTGGTCTTCTCCTGTCCTGCGCCTGATGCCAGCGCGTTGCCACCGCCTGTGAAGAAGAGTATAGCCAGTGCGATTATCACCAGCGTATAGATCCAGTTCATGTTAAACCGGGGCATCTTCGGTTGATTGTCGTTTTGATTCATATCAGTCTAAGTCTGGTATTTCAGTTAATTTGGCATCCTCCCACAGATGCTCGAGGTCATAGAATTGTCTTGTCTCAGGTGTGAAGATGTGCACCATCACGTCAAAGAAGTCCATAGCTACCCATACGGCCTCCTCGAGACCCACGCAGTGCTCTGGCTTCTCGTGCAGTTCCTTGCGGCACATATCTGCTACTTCGCCTGCTATGGCTTCCACCTGCACGGGAGTGTTACCTTCGCAGATTATGAAGTAGCGGGCTATGGCGCCGTCGATTTCCGACATGTCTGCCACGACGATGCCGCGTCCCTTCTTCTCCTGTATACCTTTTACGATAGTTTCAACCAAATTTTTTACTTTGTCCATTTATATTATATATATGTATATGATTAATGCAAGTGTAAGTATTTGCTTTCAGGCAAAGAACGTGCCAAACGCCCAAAAGCCATCATCTGCAAAGTTACGTCTTTTTGTTGACAACAAACGGATTGTATTTGCAAAGAATAGTTATCAAGAACGTTTTTTTGTGTTTTAGTGACGGTAAAAAAAATAACTTGGTACGATTTGAGTCATGATAAATATGTGTTACGTCAGTCTTTCCGGCTCATCTTTTTGGCTGTTTTTGCCTCTCTCATCGGTCACATAGCCCGCTATGCTCCCTCTTCAA
>CAVKNF010000073.1:0-11897 GCA_963657415.1 bacterium
CCAATAGGCCATGCTCTTCTGCTTTCGGGCATTGACCATCTTGTGATATTCGTTCAGTTGTATCTCCATTCATCTAATCATTTATAGTTTCAGTGGTGACCTTGCAACCAATAATCATTGCAATTCGTAGGCAAATATACAAAGAATGTTTCAGATGAGTAATATTGTCAAGGAAAACATCTCTCGTAAGTGGAATATTTCTCGGAAAGGGTCAATCTTTTTCTGATTTTATGTTTACCTTTGTCATATTGTTGCTGATTTCTGTACGGATTTTAAGTACATATGATTAAGGTATATTAAAAGCACGGATGAGATACGTCGATGTAATACTTCCTTTACCGCTCGAGGGACTGTTTACCTATTCCCTGCCGATGGCACTGCAGGGCAAGGACCTGTTTGGCTTTAGAGTGCTCGTGCCACTTGGCAAGAGCAAGACCTACACAGCCATAGCGGTGCGTTGCCATGACGACAAACCGCAGTTTGAGGTGCGCAACATCATCTCCGTGCTCGACGACACGCCGATGCTTCTCGATGAGCAGTATCGATTGTGGACATGGATAGCCGACTACTATATGTCGCCTATAGGCGAGGTCTATAAGGCTGCACTTCCCTCGGGACTGAAGGCCGATGATGACTTCCGCCCGCGCATGGAGACATATGTCACGCTTGCACAGAAATACCGTTCGGAACAGTCGTTGCATGTCATCATGTCGCTATTCGGCAGGGCGGCAAAGCAAGAGAAAGTCTTTGCCGAATATTTGGCCATGAGCCATTGGGACTCACTCACGGGCGACACCCCGACAGAGGAAATCCGCGAGATAACGCGCGAGGAACTCATCAATGCCACACACTCTTCCACCCCGATAATTAGCTCACTCTGCAGCCGCGGCTTTCTCACCACCTATGAGCGCGAGGTGGGCAGACTCGGCAATGCCGGCAGTGCCCATCCAGAAAACATACGCACGCTCAACGAGGCGCAGCAGACGGCGGCAGACAGTATTAAGCAGTCGTTTGAGGAGAAGTCAGTTGTATTGCTACACGGCGTCACCTCGAGTGGAAAGACGGAGATTTACATCCACCTCATACAGGAGGCTATAGACCGTGGCGAGCAGGTGCTCTACCTCTTGCCCGAGATAGCCCTCACGGTGCAGATGATGCAGAGACTGCAGCGTGTGTTTGGCAATAGGCTCGGCATCTACCACTCGCGCTATAGCGATGCAGAGAGAGTGGAGATATGGCGCAAGCAACTCTCGGACAATCCCTATCAGGTGATACTCGGCGCGCGTTCGTCGGTATTTCTCCCGTTCCGCAAACTCGGACTTGTCATCGTGGACGAGGAGCACGAGGCGAGTTTCAAGCAGCAAGACCCCACACCGCGCTATCATGCACGTTCGGCAGCGATAGTCCTTGCCTCCATGTATGGAGCCAAGACATTGCTCGGCACAGCCACCCCGTCGATGGAGAGTTATCACAATGCCAAGACGGGAAAGTATGGACTGGTGGAACTCACCACGCGCTATAAGGACATGGAGTTGCCGCACATAGAGATAGTGGACGTGAAGGACCTCAGACGAAGGAAGATGATGCGAGGGTCATTCTCGCCACAGTTGCAAAAAGCCATGCGCGAGGCATTGGATAATGACAAGCAGGTGATACTATTCCAAAACCGCCGCGGATTCTCGCAGATGGTGGAGTGCAAGGTGTGCGGATGGGTGCCACACTGCACCAACTGCGATGTGCCGCTCACGTATCACAAGACATTTAATGTGCTGACATGCCATTATTGTGGCTACACATATCCCATTCCCACGCAGTGTCCGTCGTGTGAGAGCAAGGACATCATGAACCGTGGATTTGGTACGGAGCGCATCGAGGACGAACTGATGGCGCTCTTTCCCGAGGCGAGAGTGGCGCGCATGGATCTCGACACCACACGCACGAAGAATGCCTATGACCGCATCATAGGCGATTTCTCCACAGGAAAGACCAATGTGCTCATAGGTACGCAGATGGTGACCAAGGGACTGGACTTCGACCGAGTGGCAGTGGTGGGCATAATAGATGCCGACAACATGCTCAACAAACCCGACTTCCGCGCCTACGAACAGTCATTTCAGATGATGTCGCAGGTGAGCGGCAGGGCAGGGCGCAAGGGAGCGCAGGGACGGGTGTTTCTGCAGACAAAGAATGCCGCGCTGCCTCTGCTGAAGCAGATAGTGAGGAATGACTATCAGGGGCTATATGAAGAATTGTGTCAGGAGCGGAGGCTGTTTCATTATCCTCCCTTTACCCATATCGTGAATGTCATGATAAAGCACACTAAGGAATATATCTCCGAGGGCGCGGCACTGGAATTGGCAGGACGCCTGAGACAATGGCTTGGAGAGCGCGTGCTCGGTCCCGACAAACCCTCGGTGGCACGCGTGAAGCAGCAACATATAAGAAAGATAGTCTTGAAGATAGAAAACAAACTGAGCCTGCCGCAGGTTAGGCAATGTCTGCGCCAGGCTCAGTCGGCAACGCTTCAGGACAAGCGTTACGCTGCGGTCGTCATCTATTATGATGTAGACCCTATGTAGTCAATTGTTAGAAGTTTAATTCCACTCCCACACCGATAACTCTGTTGGTGCGTGTGAATGAGTTTTGCATACCAGTGCTTGTCTTCTCTGTGTCGTAAGATCCGTAGTTGGTCTGAAAGTATGCCGCATTCACAGCCACCTTGTCATTAAACTGATACTTTGCTCCTACGCCGAATGACCAGGAGTCAACCACAAATGAAAGGTCGCTCATATAGTCGTCGGTCATGCCGTAGTTGGTCACCTGCACACCACCGCTGACGGTGAGTTTCTTCACAGGGTCCCACTCCACGCCACCGAGATATTCGTTGGTGCCGTGCGACAAGAGTTTCTGCTTGTCGCCATATTTGGCAGCCTGCTTGTCATAGAAATGATGATAGCCGGCATTGACGCGCACGCTTGGGATGACTGACCACTGTGCACCCACAGCCAAGAGGGCAGGGGAGTCCTCGCGCACGGATGTGCCGTCGAGGAACTGGTTGACAGCCTCCATGGCCATGGCCTGGTTGAGGGTAGACTTGTTTTTCATCGACATCTTCGTGCGGAACTCATATCTTGCGGCGAAGTTGAATGTTCCGATGCGATAGTCTACACCGATGATAGGCGCTATGCCGAAGCCCGTCTGGTCAGACTGCAGGTTGACACCATTGCGATAGACCTCCAACTGGTCGAGCGAAGCCTGAGTGGTGGTGAGAGTCTGGCGGGTAGCCACAAGTTGCTGATACTGCTGCTCATAAGACTCTGGCAGAGTGCCGCCCATCTGAGTCTTCACCTGGTCGAGTTGTGCGATGCCCGCATTCACCTGGTCGAGGCTATTGGTGATGTAAGCGCCTGAGTTGTCGAGGAATGTGCTGAAGTCCAGCAGACCGTTGGCAGTATTTACCTTGATGTCGGAAATCTTTGCCTTATAGCTTGCTGTGCCGTAGAGACCGCGCAGACCTCCATATACGGACAGATTGTCGGTCACCTTGTATGCAGCACCGAGAGTAACGCCGAAATAATACTGACGACCGGACATATAACTGTTGAGGTCATAGCCCGTAGCACCGAGACCCTGGAGGGCATAGGCGATGTTGGCCACTGCGCTCTCGAAAGAACCAAGACCATTGTCGAAATTGCACTTACCGCCACCGCCAATTACACCAAAATTAAACTGGAATGACCATCTGCCTGTGTTGTAGGCAGCCTGTATGGAAGGGAGGAATGGTACATGGGCATTACCCTTGTATTCCTTAGTGGTGGCATTGTTGTTGTTTACACCCATCGCAAAGAGCGGATTGGTGGTCGTCGCCGTGCGGGTCTGCCATACAGCCTGCCAGTTGAAGCCGAAGTGGAAACCCTCGTTCATGAAAGCCACACCTGCAGGGTTGCTGTAAACACCGTCAATGCCGATAGCACCCTCACGGGCAGGATTGCGCAGAAAACTTATACTCTGATTAGTGTTTGTCACGATGCCGCCTGCAAAGGCCGTTGCTGATGTGAGCGCCATCACCGCGATGCCGCCCAGTCTTGTCTTGAAATTCATCTTTTGGAATTAAAATGTTATATTAAAAATTCATCTTTTATAAGGCTGTTGTCTAAGCCTGTTATCCTGTTTGCGGGTGCAAAGGTATATATATTGCACAAGCTATCGGTTAATGTGCAATAACATTTAAGCTATTTTAGCACACTCGATATACATTTGTGCAATATCGCTATGTTTCTGCATAAATTATGTACCTTTGCATGCTTGAATAACTATTCGGCAATAAATAAAACACAACAACCAAATAATAGAATATATGAGCGATACGTTCAAGGGTTATTTCTTCGGAATAGTGGCAGCGGTGTCATATGGCACCAATCCCCTTGGGGCACTATTCCTTTATGATGCAGGACTGCGTCCCATCTCGGTATTGTTTTACAGGTTTACTTTCGCTGCCATCATGTTGGCGGCGCTGATGATGGTGCAGCGCAAGTCGTTTGCCGTCACCCGCAAGGAGGCAAAGGTGCTGTTGGGATTGGGTCTGCTGTTTGTGGCATCGTCATTCACCTATTATCAGAGTTTTAAGTTTATGCCGGCAGGCCTTGCCTCCACCATCTTGTTCTTCTATCCAGTGATGGTGGCGGTGATAATGGCGGTGTTTTATGGAGAGAAGATAAGAATCGGTACTATCTTGTCAATAGCGTTGGCATTGGCGGGCATACTATTATTATATAAAGGTGACGGCGACAACACCATCAGTATGATGGGAATGTGTCTTGTGATAATCTCCGCCCTGACGTATGCCGTTTACATAGTGTTTCTTAATCGTTCGGAGATACGCATGTCGTCGGTGAAACTCACCTTCTATGTGCTGCTGATATGCATCGTGGGCAATGTGGTGCTATCATTCTTCGACCCAGAGGGAGGACTGCAGGGATTGCCTGACGCCAGGTCGTGGGCAAGCGCATTGTGGTTGGGATTGGTGCCCACGGTGCTGTCATTGGTGTCGATGGCAGTGGCTGTGAAATATATCGGTTCGACGCCGACAGCCATCATGGGTGCACTCGAACCGCTGACGGCAGTGGTGCTCGGCGTGCTTATCTTCAATGAAGTGATGACACCGCGCATAGCCATGGGCATCGCGATGATATTCGCCGCCGTGATAATAATAGTGTTGAGCAAGCAGGTGTCGCCCTCAAAGGTGTTCAGTTTTGTGAACACTTTGGGACACAAAGTGGTGAAACGTTGGCGTTGGCGTCAGGGATAAAACAAGAAAAGGCATAACATAAAGGCAGTAGACAGGCTTTTTCTTGCAAGGAAAGATAAAAAGACGTAATTTTGCACAAAATATACAATATAGGTGGGAAATTATAGAACCTACCTAATATATAATACAATACAACGTAAACCTTAGAAATGAATTACGATTTCGACAAACTGGTAGACCGCAGAGACACCAACAGCCTGAAATGGGATGCAGATGCCGACCGCGACGTCATCTCCATGTGGATTGCCGACATGGATTTTGAAGTGGCAAAACCTATCACCGACGCTCTGCGCCGACGTATAGAACACCCTATATTTGGCTACACTCTGGCTCCCGACAGTTACTACCAGTCTATCATAAATTGGTTTAACCGCCGTCATGGACTCAATGTCCAGAAGGAATGGATACTGCCTATCATGGGCGTAGTGCCTGCTATATCATGCGTCATCAAGGCGATGACAAAGCCAGGCGACAATGTGCTCATACTGGCTCCTGCATACAACGGATTTTTCCCTGCCGTGCGCAATAACGGATGCAATGCGGAGATGTCGCCACTGAAACCTGTTGACGATACTTACGAGATAGATTTCGAAGACTTTGAGGAGCGTGCTGCCAAACCGGAGACCACTCTCTTCCTGCTCTGCAACCCTCACAACCCAGGTGGCAGAGTGTGGTGTCGCGACGAACTGGAGAAACTTTACGAAATATGTCTGCGCCACAATGTAGTGGTGGCAAGCGACGAGATACACTGCGAGATAGTGATGCCGGGATATAAGCATATCCCATTCATGACTCTCTCACAGGAGGCTGCCGACAACTGCATCATGATGGGAAGCCCTACCAAAGGATTCAACTTCGCTGGTCTGCACATCGCTAACATCATTTGCAAAAACCCTGATTGGCGCGCTAAGATAGACCAGGCAATGCACGACAACGAGGTGTGCGACCTCAATTCATTTGGTATCCTCGCCCTGCAGGCTGCTTACAACGAGAGCGAAGAGTGGCTCGACGCTATGTGCCGATATGTGTATAACAACTACCTTACACTGAAGGACTTCTTTGCCAACGAACTGCCTGAACTCAAGGTTATACGTCTTGAGGGTACTTATCTCGCATGGGTGGACATCAGTAGCACGGGCATGACATCCGTGGACCTCTGCGAGAAGATGAAGAAAGAGGGTAAGGTGTGGATGAATGACGGCGTGATGTATGGCGATCCCACTCCTTATCAGCACATAAGAATAAACATAGCATGCCCGAAGAGCCGCATGATGGAAGGTCTGAAGCGCATGGCAGAGGTGGTAAAACCATTGCTGTAATGATGGACGCAGACGTAATCACGAGTGCACAGAATCCGAAGATAAAGCGACTGCTCCAGTTGCAGCAGAAGTCATCGGAGCGTCGCAAGGAAGGATTGTTTGTTGTGGAAGGTCGCCGCGAACTGCTGCATTGCGTTGAGGCTGGATATGAGATAGACACCCTGTTCTATTGCGCAGGGATGTCATCATCATCGTCTGGCGAAGATGAGATGCCACAGTGCAACAGGGCATTTGCCGTGTCAAACGACATATATGCAAAGATAGCCTATCGTGGAAGTACTGAAGGAGTGGTGGCGGAAGTGAAGAGCCGTCAGCACACACTCGCAGACTTGAAACTCTCAGAGCATCCTCTGGTGGTGGTCTTGGAGAGTGTGGAGAAACCTGGCAACCTCGGTGCCGTGCTCCGCAGTGCAGATGCAGCAGGAGCGGATGCCGTGATAGTGTGTGACCCGCTTACCGACCTCTATAATCCCAACCTCATACGCAGTTCGCTTGGAGCAATCTTCAGCGTGCAGAGTGTGGCTTGCACATCAGAGGAGTGCATAGCATTTCTCAAGGAGAAAGGCATCTCCATACTCACGGCACAGTTGCAGGACTCGTCACTCTATTACGAGACAGACATGAAGAAAGCCACTGCTATCGTCATCGGTACGGAGTCGACAGGGCTTTCAAATGCTTGGCGCAAGGCGGCAGACGCACACATCCGCATACCGATGCTCGGCAAGATGGACTCGCTCAATGCCTCCGTGAGCGCAGCGATATTGCTCTTTGAAGCCGTGCGCCAGAGGCATTAGAAGTTATCTTGCCGTCTTAACGGTCAGTATGACGGGCTTTGTGGTCTGTGTCTTGTCCGTTGTTACCGACAGAGAGAACTGGGCGGTGCCGTCCTTCAAGGTCTTGTAAGCCATGACATGTGCCGTGTAGCGAAGACCTTTGTGTGCACCGAGACGTTCCACCTGTATACCGGGAGATACCATGATGCGCTTGTTGCCTGTGATTTCCTTTACCACGGGTTCTACATTATAAGCCACACCATTGCCGGCATTGTAAATCTCAAACACTATGTCGCACTGCTTGCCAATAGTCAGCATGTTGCTCTTGTCGGGAGTGACAAAGCGGGCATTGCGTATCTCCAGCGATGCAGTTGTGCAACCGGTAGTTTCCTCGGGATTGCTTGGAGTGCCGAAGTCGATGTCTATGCGGTCGTCGGCAGAGTTTGTGGAGTCGAAACCGCTGTCGTCAGAGTTATATTGATTGTTGTTATAACTGTTGTAACCGTTATAACTGTCGTTTGAGCGTGCCGAGCGCTTGGCAGCCAGGCGTTCTTTTTCCTGGCGATATTGCGCCATGTCATCCTGACGTGACTTGTCGGCAGCACTTCCAATGGCGGCTCCTGCCACAGCACCGCCAGCCATGCCGATGATGGTGCCGACATCGCTGCCGCGCGGACCTCCGCTGATTCCACCTATGGCGCTACCTAAAAGAGATCCGAAGTAAGCACCGTTCATAGCCCCGTAACCTTCATATGTTCCACAACTTGCCAGTAACATCAGTCCTGCAGCAAGTATAATAGCATTCTTTTTCATAGAAAACTCATTTTGTTTGTTTTACGTAGGCAAAATTACTCATTTATTCCCTTACTCCCAGATGATTTCCCTACTTTAGCGAGGGATTTTCCCTATTTGTATACTATTATGGTCTAAAAGGAAATCGATATGCAATTTCCTTTATGCATATTTGCGACATTCAAGGATAACTTGTTAACTTTGCCCTTGCAGAAAACTGCAAATGTTGACTTTAATAATATCGTGAATTATGAGATGCCTTTTAATCTTATCAATATTGTTGTCGTCAGCCCTTCAATTAAGAGCGCAGCAACAGGAAACGGATAGTTCCATGGTAGTAGCAAGTTCTTATATGACAATGGATAAGGCTGCCATGAAGAAACTATATAAACAAACGAAGTACTGGGGAAGGTATAAAACGTTGAGAGCCATAGGTTGGAGCATGTTTGGCGTGGGAACGCTGGGTACAGCCTTTTGCGTGGTTGGCGGAGCCATTGATTTGTATTTTTGCCATCACGAGGATTATGATAGGGAGAAGAGAATGTGGAATACGCTGATATGTAGCGGAGGTGTTATTATGGCCGGTAGTATCCCGGTGATAGTCCTTGCCTATAAGAATAGAGCGAAAGCCAAGAGAAGCGTGAGACTGGCACCTGCATGCTCCTGCATCAGCGTAGACATGCCGACAGGGCATAGCGAGATTGTGCCTGCGGTAGGTATTAATGTGACTTTCTGACGAGCGTAGAGAATGGAAACTATAGTAGGTGCTGCGTCCTCGCTGCACCCATCAGTTATAGTCGGATAAAATTAAGAAAATATAGCTTTAAGTGGTACGTCGAGGGCGACGTACCTCCTACTTTACCATTGCTTGTTTGCGAGGCAAAGCGAGGACGCTTCGCCTACTAAGAATACTATAAGGTGATTTCCTTCATCACTTTGTCGAGTGCTCCGGCATGAGAGGAGACATATTCTCCTGCTGCCTTGGACGTGCTGCGCATGAAGTCAGAGTCAGAAATAAGGCGGTTCATCTTGTTGGTGAAACTGTTGGCTCCGTCAATCTCTATACCACCGCCACAAGCCTTGAGATCCTGCGCCTCCTGGAAACGCTGATTGTTGGGACCGAAGAATACTGGCACATGCCATACAGCAGCCTCGAGCAAGTTGTGTATGCCTACACCGAAACCACCGCCTACATATGCCACTTCACCATAATTATATATGGACGACAAGAGTCCAAAGCAGTCTATGATAAGCACTTCGGCATCTTGTAAGTCTGCGACTTTATCAGCCTCGCTATAGCGCACCACACGGCGTCCCTTGAGTAGACTTCTAATCTGCTGCAGGTGGTCTTCGCCAATGACGTGAGGGGCGATGATGAGTTTCCAGTCTTTGTGACTATTGAAGTAAGGGATGAAGATTTCTTCATCGGGCAACCATGACGAACCTGCCACGAAAGTCTGCTTGCCGTTCTTGAAACGCTCCACTATGGGAAGTTGCTTTGCTGCTGCTTTGATGTCGAGCACACGGTCAAAGCGGGTGTCACCGGTAATCTCTACGTCGGTGATACCGATGGATGCCAGCAACAGTTTGCTCTTCTCATTTTGCACGAAGAACTTGGTGAAGCACCTCAGCACCTTCTCGTAGTCCTTGCCATACCAGCGGAAGAATATCTGATTGTCGCGGAAGATACTGCTCACACTGTAGACAGGAATGCCGCGATGCTTGAGTATGTGCAGATAGTTGAACCAGAACTCATACTTGATGAAGAATGCCATCTCAGGTTTGATGGCTCTTAGGAAGCGACGTGAGTTTCTTATAGTGTCGAGAGGCAGATAGCACACGATGTCGGCACCGGGATAGTTTTTGCGCACTTCATATCCCGATGGAGAGAAGAATGTGAGGAGTATCTTGTATTCTGGATGCTCCCTGCGTACGCGCTCTATGAGAGGGCGTCCCTGCTCAAATTCCCCCAATGAGGCAGCATGCACCCACACATAGCGAGCATTGGGGTCTACCTTCTGACGAAGGATACCTATGGCCTGGCGTTCTCCGCGCCACATCTTCCTCACCTTCTTGGAAAAGAGCGAGGCTACGGCTACACCACATAGATAGGTGTACATTGCCAGTTGATACATGAATCTGAGGAATCCCATACTCAGTCGATATTCCTATTACAGTGCCTTGAGTGCAGCGTTAACTCTCTTCAGTGTTTCTTCTTTGCCGAGGAATGCCGATATGTCAAACATGCCTGGTCCCTTGCCTTCGCCTACGAGGCAGAGACGGAAGGCGTTCATCACGTCGCCGAGTTTGTATTCCTTAGCCTCTATCCATGCGTGCACGGCAGCCTCCTGACTCTCGATAGAGAAGTCGTCGAGACCTTCCAGTAACTCGCAGAGTTCGGTCATCTGCTGAGGAGAATATTCCTTCCAGCGCTTCTTCTTTGTCTTCTCATCATAAGATGTAGGAGCGATGAAGAAGAACGAACAAAGTGGCCACAACTCCTTCACGAAGTTCACACGGTCTTTCATCATGTGTACCACCTGAGTCACCTGCTCCATAGTGGTGTCAACACCGTTGTTGGCAACGATAGGCGCAAAGAGGTCTGCAATCTCTGCGTCGCTCTTCTTGAGGATATATTCGTGGTTGAACCAAATGCCCTTCTGATAGTCAAACTTGGCTCCAGCCTTAGAGCAACGTGATATGTCGAATGCGTCTACCAACTCGTCAAGAGAGAACATCTCCTGCTCAGTGCCTGGATTCCATCCAAGAAGTGCGAGGAAGTTGACTACTGCCTCGGGGAAATATCCGCTCTCGCGATATCCTGATGACACTTCGCCTGTCTTTGGGTCGTGCCATTCCAGTGGGAATACGGGGAAGCCTAGACGGTCGCCGTCACGCTTTGACAACTTGCCCTTGCCTTCAGGCTTGAGAAGAAGTGGCAGATGAGCAAACTGCGGCATGGTGTCGGTCCATCCGAATGCTTCATAGAGCAGGACGTGGAGTGGGGCACTTGGCAACCATTCCTCGCCACGGATTACGTGTGTAATCTCCATCAGATGGTCATCGACAATGTTTGCCAGGTGATATGTAGGCAGTTCGTCGGCACTCTTGTAGAGCACCTTGTCGTCGAGGATGTCGCTCTTGATAATCACCTCGCCGCGGATGAGGTCGTGCACATGCACATCAATTCCCGGTTCTATCTTGAAGCGCACCACATACTGCTTGCCTTCCGCTATCAGCGCGTCCACTTCCTCCTTGCTGAGAGTAAGCGAGTTGCGCATCATGCCACGGGTCTTGGCATCATACTGGAAATTCTGTATCTCTGCACGCTTTGCCTCCAGTTCCTCGGGAGTGTCGAAAGCGATGTATGCCTTGCCGTTGTCGAGCAACTGGTCTACATATTTCTTATATATGCTACGGCGCTCGCTCTGGCGGTAGGGACCTTTGTCTCCACCAATGCCTACACCTTCGTCAAACTTGATGCCGAGCCATCGGAATGACTCTATGATATACTCTTCGGCACCAGGTACGAAACGATTGGAGTCTGTGTCCTCAATGCGGAACACGAAATCGCCACCATGCTGGCGGGCAAAAAGATAATTATACAATGCTGTGCGGACTCCTCCAATGTGAAGAGCTCCTGTCGGACTCGGTGCAAAGCGCACCCTGACTTTTCTTTCTGACATATTCCTTTAACGGTTGCGG
>CAVKNF010000074.1:0-11541 GCA_963657415.1 bacterium
ACATGAATATCGCTATACTATAAAGAAAAAGGCTCAAATAGTAGTAACAGATAAAAATGTCTCTTCCATCATAGCATTGCCTAACGGAGTCCAACAGGAAGCTAAAATAATTAACTCTCAGCAGGAATTAGAGAGTTATATTCCTTCTTCTATATTAAAATCTGATTCTATATATTCAAATATCGATTTCGACGTTAATAGTGTTGTATCTGTAAAGTTTATTTTTTATTGTGAACCAAAGCAGATAGACTACGTTATCAAGGAAGTCGATGGCAAGGTATCAATATACGAAACAGTTTGCAAATATGGTGATTTCAATGTCAATGGCTATTTTGTAATGACTGGCATCTTGACTGACAAGTTGCCTGACGATGTAGATGTTTCAATATGGCAATCCTCACTTAAGGTGGGTTCTATAAAATAGCCTCGCCATATGACAAAGCTAATTTATAGAACCTACCTTTACTAAAATAAAACTCTTTTTATGCAATATTACTTGCGACAATCACGTGGTAGTAATTCATACGAAAAAAGCAGCTACGATATTCGTAACTGCTTCTTTCTTGTGTGGACCAGCCAGGGCTTGAACCTGGGACCTCCAGATTATGAGTCTGTTGCTCTAACCAACTGAGCTACAAGTCCGGCAATTTCTAATTGCGGTGCAAAGGTAAGCACTTTCGGGCAATAAACCAAACTTTTACGCGAAAAAAGACGTTAAAAAAGGATGCTTCTCTTTCCTTATAGACCTTTATTGAGTAATTTTGCACTACTTATCATTCTGACATGGAGAAAGACAAGAAAACAAAGAATATAATATTTGATATGGGTGGAGTGCTCTTCGACCTTCATGCCGACCGCTGTGTAGAGGCTTTCGAGGCTATAGGAGCACACAAGACTGCCGCTTATGTGAGGGACTTCCGCACGGAAGACATGTTTCATCTTATAGAGATTAGCAGCGGCACCACGGCGCAGTTTTGCGATGAGGTGCGCTCGCTCGATGCTATAAACGCCTCGGATGAGGAGATAACCTCTGCGTGGAACGCCCTACTCGGCACTACCCCCGACAGCAAGCGCAACCTTCTGCTCCAACTGAAGAGCGAGGGCTACAACATGTTTCTGCTCAGCAACACCAACGAGATACATTGGCATAAAGCCAAGACGCTTATTGCTGGCGAGGAGCATGACCTACACGACTTCTTCGACCGCATATTCCTGTCATACGAGATGAACCTCCGCAAGCCTGACGTGGAGATCTTCCGACGTGTCTTGGAGCAAGCGGATATAGATGCCAATGAGACTCTCTTTATCGATGACAATGCCATGAATGTGGCTGCGGCAGAGGAGTTGGGCATACACACTTTTCACGAAACTGACGGTCACCGTTGGGTAGACTGTCTCAAAGATGTATTAGTATGAAAAAAGAATACGGCCATGCACCATGTTGCGCCACGATAGGATTCTTCGACGGAGTGCACCGCGGACACCAGTATCTCATCTCGCAACTCATGGCAGATGCCAAGCGTCATGACATGGAGTCGCTTGTAGTGACCTTTCGTCAGCATCCTCAGCAGGTGTTGCAACAGGATTTTATCCCCAGTCTGCTCACCACCAGCGAGCGCAAGGAGCAACTGCTCAGGGCCACTGGCGTAGACCATGTGGAGATGCTCGACTTCTCGCTCCAGTTGGCTCATCTCTCTGCCCGCGAGTTTATGTCCCTACTGCATGACGAATACAATGTCCGCCGTATGCTCATAGGCTATGACAACCGCTTCGGACACAATCGCGAGGAAACCTTTGAGGACTACCAGCGCTATGGAGCCGAACTCGGCATAGTGGTGTCAGCATCAGAGTCATTTAGCAATGGCGACATAAAGGTGAGTTCCTCCGTCATACGCAGTATGCTTGCCGATGGCGACATCATCAAAGCCAACGAGTGTCTGGGCTATCGCTACACGTTTACAGGTTTTGTAGAGCATGGATTCCGCGAGGGTCACAAACTCGGTTTTCCCACAGCCAATCTCCATGTGGCTCCCGAACAACTCATCCCCAGCCATGGTGTCTATGCCGTCATGGCAAGAGTGGATGGCATTGATGGAGAGTTTATGGGTATGATGAACATAGGCAATCGCCCAACGTATGATTATTTCAAAGACACTCTTGAGGTAAACATCATCGGACTCGATGCCGACATATATGGGAAGACAGTGGAGATTATGTTTGCCGACCGCATACGATATGCCGTCAAGTTTAACAGCATAGACCAGTTGCGTGACCAACTGGTCATAGACCGCGACGCAGTAATAAAAATACTCAAGAAATGACCCCAACCCTTCGCAATGTCATAGATGCCGTCATCTATCTCATTCTGTTTTATGTCATACAGATAGTCTTCAATCTTGTGTTCACTTTTGCCCTTGGCAATGGTGCGCAGTCCTTGACTATAGGTTTTGGCGTGAGTGCCGTGGTGACGATAATGGTGTTTTACATTGCGAAGTTCTCCCCACTCGATTGTGCCTACATAAAGTCGCGTCCCTGGGCGTTGCTCGCTTGGATGGCATTGCTCGCCTTGAGCCTCATCGCGCCCCTGCAATATCTGGAGGAACTCCTGCCTTCGGATATGCCCAGCGGCACCGTCGCTACGCTCGCAAGCATTCTCTTCCATCCCCTCGGATTTCTCATCGTGGGCATCCTTACCCCTATAGCCGAAGAGATGGTCTTTCGTGGTGCCATACTCCGCAAACTCCTGCCCTGCGTGCGCTGTCCTTGGATAGCCATCGTCATCTCTGCCGTAGTCTTCGGCATCGCCCACGGCAATGTGCCGCAGTTTGTGCATGCCGTCATCGTGGGCATACTGCTCGGATGGACCTATTGGCGCACGGGCAGCATACTGCCTGCCGTTGTGGTGCACTGGGTCAATAATCTTTCCGCAAGCGCCCTCTGCCGCATGAATCCCGACAATCTCGACGCCACTCTGCCCGAGATGTTTGGTGGCAACCTCGTGCTGATGTATTCCGTCATAGCGGTTTCCATTCTTGTAGCCATCGTCTGCCTTTGGCGCATTGCCAGGAAATTAAGGTAAGAATAGTTATATAAATTCCTGATATATCTACAAATTCCCGCCTTATAAACAAAAAGGCCGACCTTCTACAGGCCAGCCTTGATGCATATTGGTTTTAATGTAATTGAAACTTGTATGTTTCGGAAAGGTTGATTGTTTTTGACTTATTTCATTATAAAAGCTTTGTCGTCCATATTTTCTGACTGCACCGTCGACTCCATCTCGTCTTTCGACAGACTTGACTTCCTCATGGAGTCCACTGTCACCGAGTCAAACTTTGCCACGCTCACCCCATTGTGGTTTACGTGCTCTATAGCAGCAGAATTGTCGTGACCTGACTTATAGTTGAAAGACATCTGGATGGCATTTGCCAACGACAGCACTATAGCCACTACTGCGGCAGCTCTGAAGAGAGGTCTCATGCGCTGGGCTAAGCTGATGCGGCGTGCCTTCACTGGAGTCTCCTTGCCAATGAGCGAGAGCATGCGAGCGTCGAAATCGTCGCCAAGAGTGTCTTCTTTGGTCTCAGTCAGTTCATACACAAACAAGTCACGATATGGCAACAAGCTTGCCGGGATGTCGTCCTGGCTGAAGAACGCACGGAGAATGGCCTCCTCCTCGAGAGTGGTCTGACACTCCCAGTAGCGCTCCAAAAGCTGATTGATGTATTTGTAATCCATATCTTATTTATTGCTTGTCTCTATATGTAAGACGAATGTGAATGAAATAAGTTACAGAAAAAGTGATATTTTTTTTCACCGTCACTTATTCCGGGCGAATTTTCTCCTTGATGCACTTTCTCGCGCGGAATATATTTATCTTGACCTGCTCTTCGCTGATGTCAAGGATAGCGGCTATCTCCTTATACGACTTGCCCTCGAAGTCACGCAGTTGCATACAGGTGCGTTGCTTCTCGGGCATGGTGTCCATAAGTCGTTTTATTCGCTCCAGGTTGTTTTTCACCGACAGTCTCTTCAGTGGGTCTTCCCTTTCGTCAGCTCTGTCGAGCGGTATGTCATTGAGCGAGATGTTCATCGTCTCGTGCCTTTTTATGTGGTCGAGAGCGATGTTGCGGCATATTGTCAGGGCATAAGCCTCTATGGAGTCCACCATGTCAAGGGAGTCGCGTCGGCTCCACACCTTCAGCATAGTGTCCTGCACGATGTCTTCCGCCTCCTGGTGATTGGCTGTTATGCGCAGCGCCAGTCGGTAGAGGCGGTTTTTCAGGGGCAATATGTCGGTTGTAAAGTTCAATTTCTAATGGCTGTTCCTCCGTCAAGGTTGTCGGCGCGCGTTATTCTCACTTCCCTGACTCCAGCGTCTACAGCCGCCAGGGCATTTTCTATCTTGGGCATCATGCCGCCACTCACTGTGCCGTCAGCCACAAGTTGCTTGAAACTCTCGTGCGTTATCTCCTTTATCACCGACGCGTCGTCGTCGGGATTGCTCAGCACTCCGCTCTTCTCGAAGGAGTAGACCAGCGTCACGTCATACAAAGAAGCCATGGCCTTTGCCGTCTCCGATGCTATGGTGTCGGCATTGGTGTTGAGCATGTTTCCCTTGCCGTCGTGGGTCAGAGGAGCCATCACGGGGGTGAATCCCTTTCCTATGAGTGCCTGCAGGCTGCCTGCGTCCACGCTATCCACGTCGCCCACGTATCCGAAGTCCACCGTCTCCTTAGAGCCGTCAGCCATCGTCATCTCCTTGGGTGCACGCTTGTGTGAGCGTATCACGTCCATGTCGGCACCCGTGAGTCCTATTGCGTTCACGCCCTTAGCCTGCAGTTGTGCCACCACGGTCTTGTTTACGAGTCCGCCGTATACCATGGTCACCACCTCGAGCATAGCCTTGTCGGTCACGCGTCGCCCGTTGACCATACGACTCTCCAGTCCCATGCCGGCAGCCACGCTTGTGGCGCGTCGTCCACCGCCATGCACCAGCAATCGGTTTCCTTCCAATGAGGCAAACGACGACAGGAGTCCCTCCAGTTGCTGAGGATCTTCCACCACAGCGCCGCCCACCTTTACTATAGTGAGTTTCTCTTTCATTATTCCAAGTATGTGTAGCCGTAGAGTCCGGCGCGGTAGTTGCTTATAAACTCCTTACCCTCCTTCGGCGTGATCTTACCTTCATTAATTGACTTTGCCACCCAGAGTTCCAGTCGGCGCACGAGTTTCTTCGGGTCATACTGCACATATTCCAGCACGTCGGCCACGGTCTCGCCGTCTATGGCCTTGTCTATAGAATATCCGTCGCCGTCAACGGTGATGTGTACGGCATTAGTGTCGCCGAAGAGATTGTGCATGTTGCCAAGAATCTCCTGATATGCACCCACGAGGAATACACCTATATAATAATGTTCGCCCTCCTTCACAGTGTGCAGCGGCAGATAGGAAGTCTGCTGACCTCCGTTGACATATGCCGACACCTTACCGTCGGAGTCGCAGGTGATGTCCTGTATGGTAGCCGATCGTGTGGGCTGCTCCTTGAGTCTTGCCAGAGGCATGATGGGAAACAACTGGTCGATGCCCCAACTGTCGGGCATGCTCTGGAAGAGGGAGAAGTTGCAGAAGTATTTGTCTGCCATGCGCTTGTCGAGATTGCGCAGTTCGTCGGGCACGTGCTTCTGGTGGTGAGCCAGTTCTGCCACCTCATGGCTTATGGCCCAATAGATGGACTCTATCTGTGCGCGTGTCTTGAGGTCTATGATGCCGTGGCGGAACAGGTCAAGAGCCTCCTCGCGTATGTCCTCCGCGTCGTGCAGGTCTTCGAGCATGGAGCGCTGCGACAGTTTGTCCCATATCTCCGTGAGGTCATGCACCAGCTGGTGGTCATCATCGGTGGGCTGGAAGTCCTCGGGCATCTTTGCCGCCGACACACTCTCGAGTACGTCGATTACCAGCACCGAGTGGTGGGCCGTCAGCGAGCGTCCTCCCTCCGTGATGATATTCGGGTGGGGTATGCTGTTCTTGTTTGCCGCATCTACGAAGGTGTAGACGCAGTCGTTGATATATTCCTGTATGGAGTAGTTGACCGACGAAGCCGAATTGGATGATCTCGTACCGTCATAATCTACGCCGAGTCCGCCACCGCAGTCCACGAATTCTATCTTGAATCCCAACTTGTGCAACTGCACATAATACTGTGCCGCTTCGCGCAAGGCTGTCGATATGCGTCGTATCTTCGTAATCTGCGAACCGATATGGAAATGTATCAGTTTCAGGCAGTCGCGGAGTCCCATCTCGTCGAGCAACTGCAGCGCCTGCAGCAGTTCCGATGAGTTAAGACCGAATTTTGATGCGTCGCCGCCGCTCTCCTGCCACTTGCCTGCACCGGAAGAAGCCAGTTTGATGCGCACGCCCAAGTTGGGGCGCACGCCAAGCGAGGCAGCCGTCTCGGCGATGACCTTCAGTTCGGGCAACTTCTCCACCACGAGGAAGAGGCGCTTGCCCATCTTCTGAGCCAGGAGTGCCATCTCGATGAAACTCTGGTCCTTGTGACCGTTGCACACCACGATGCTGTCGGAGTCCATGTGGGTGGCAAGCACAGCGTGCAGTTCGGGTTTCGAACCAGCCTCAAGACCGATATTGTATTTCGCGCCGTGCGAGATAATCTCCTCCACCACGGGGCGCATCTGATTCACCTTGATAGGGAACACGATGTAGTGGTCAGCCTTATACTGGTATTCCTTTGACGCTTTCTCGAAGCAGGCCGACGTCGACTGTATGCGGGTGTCGAGGATGTCGGGAAATCGCAGCAGCATGGGCGCGCCCATATGCCTTGTTTCTAGTTCTTCCATTACTGCCTGCAGGTCTATCTGCACATTGTCTTTCTTTGGAGATACGTAAACATGACCCTTGTCATTGATTCCAAAGTAGTTGACTCCCCAACCCTTGATGTTGTAGAGTTCTGCCGAGTCGTCGATGCTCCACTTCTTCATTTCGCTTGTCGTATGCCTTTTTGTCTTTTATGATAATATATGCCTGTTGTCTTAAATGTCTATATAGATGTCGAGCATAGTCTTTATCTTTTCTATATGCTCGTCTATTTTGTCGTAGCTGTCCATGACGTTCACATTGAGGATGTGCTTTGCCTTGAGATAGTATGGTTCGCGCTCCTTCAGGTGAGTGGTGATGTATTGCAGCAGTTCGTCGCCTGTCTTTTCTTTCAGCAGCGGGCGCACTCCCTTGCCCATCTTCAGGTGTTGCACGAGCACCTCGGGTGATGCCTGCAGATAGATGGTGTCGCCCTGGCGGTTCATGTAGTCCATATTGTCGAAGAAGCACGGTGTGCCGCCTCCGCAACTTATCACTACATTTTCAAACTCCGCCACCTCGTGCAGCATATTGCGCTCTATGGTGCGGAAAGCCTCCTCGCCACCCTCGTCAAAGATTTGCTTCACGGTCTTGCGCATGCGTGACTCTATATACCAGTCGAGGTCATAGAAGCTTAGCCCGAGCGACTCCGCGAGTTCCTTGCCCACGGTGGTCTTCCCGGCGCCCATATATCCGATGAGAATTATGCGTATCATTTCTTTGCGCGTACTCTTTTTGTTTCCTTCTTCTCAGGTGTCTCCTCTATCACCTTCATGCACTCCTCGAGAGTCAGTTCGGCAGCGCGTGCGTGCAAGTTGCGCGGCAGGCGATAGTTTTTGCCGTCATAGGCGATGTAGGGTCCGTAGCGGCCGTTGAGCACCTCCAGTCCTTCCTTCTCCTCAAAGGTCTTGATGTGGCGCTTGCGCTCGGCCTCCTTCTTCTCCTCTATGAGTTTCTCGGCAGTCTCGAGTGTCACTGTCAGCGGATCTTCGGTCTTTGGCAGCGATGTGTATTCGCCGTTGTAGAGTATGTAGGCTCCGTAGCGTCCCGAACCCACTGTCACCTCGCGACCGTAATACATGCCTAGCGTACGTGGCAATGTAAAGAGCGACAGAGCCTCATCCAGCGTGATGCTGTCCATCTTCTTGTCCTTTGGCATCTGGGCGAAGCGTGGCTTGTCATTGTCGTCGGCAGCACCTATCTGTATCACCGGACCGAAGCGTCCTATCTTCACGAATACAGGTTTGCCGCTCTTTGGGTCAGTGCCCAGTTCGCGCTCACCTGTCTTGTGCTCCTGACGGGTGTTCATCACCTTCTCCACGTTGGGTTCAAACTTCTTGTAGAAGTCCTTCATCATCTTCTGCCACTGCTGCTTGCCGTCGGCGATTTCGTCAAACTGCTCCTCCACCTTGGCAGTGAAGTTGTAGTCGAGGATGTTGGGGAAGTTTGCCATGAGGAAGTCGTTCACCACAGTGCCGATGTCTGTCGGTATGAGTTTTCCCTTCTCGTTTCCCACGGTCTCCTTCTTGGAGCTCTTCTCTATCTTGTCGCCCTTGAGCGTGAGCACCTCATACTGTCGGTCTTCGCCCTTGCGGTCGCCCTTGGTGACATATTCGCGCTGCTGTATGGTGCTGATGGTAGGAGCGTAGGTAGAAGGGCGTCCGATGCCCAGTTCCTCCATCTTCTTCACCAGACTTGCTTCAGTATATCGCAACGGACTCATGGTGAAGCGCTCCACCGATGTTATCTCCTTGCGTGAGAGGCTGTCGCCCTGCTTCACGTCGGGCAGTATAGCGCCTGACTCGTCCTGACCCTCGGCGTCGTCGTCGACAGATTCGCGGTAAACTTTCAGGAATCCGTCGAAGTCTATGGTCTCGCCAGTAGCCACGAAGAAGTCTTCGCTGCCGTCTACGGCTATGTTGATAGTGGTCTTCTCCATCTGCGCGTCAGCCATCTGCGATGCCAGAGTGCGCTTCCAGATGAGTTCATAGAGGCGTTTCTCCTGTGCCGTGCCCGTTATGGAGGTCTCGTTCATATAGGTCGGACGTATGGCCTCGTGGGCAGCCTGCACTCCCTTGGCACTGGAGTGATAGTTGCGTGGTTTGCTGTATTCCTCGCCGTAGAGGTTTGTCACCTCCTCCTTGCTTGCTCCGATGCAGAGGCTCGACAGGTTGACGCTGTCCGTACGCATGTATGTGATGCGTCCGCTTTCATATAGGCGCTGTGCCACCATCATGGTCTGCGACACGGTGAAGCCCAACTTGCGTGCGGCCTCCTGCTGCAGAGTGGAAGTGGTGAACGGTGGTGCCGGAGTGCGCTTCAGCGGTTTCTTGGTGATGGAGGTCACGGTGAATGCCGCCTTGCTGCACAACTGGAGGAAAGCCTCAGCCTCCTCGCGTGTGGAGAAGCGTCGGTTGAGTTCGGCCTTCATCTCCTGCTCCTGACCGTCAGCATTGGTCTTGCAGAAGATGGCGCTCACCTTGTAGTAAGGTTCGCTATTAAACTTTTCTATCTCACGCTCCCTTTCCACGATGAGTCTCACCGCCACACTCTGCACGCGTCCTGCCGAGAGCGACGGCTTCACCTTGCGCCAGAGCACCGGCGAGAGTTTAAATCCCACGATGCGGTCGAGCACTCGTCGAGCCTGCTGGGCGTTGACAAGATTCATGTCAATGTGGCGCGGATGCTCTATGGCATCGAGTATCGCGGTCTTTGTTATCTCGTGGAAGACGATGCGACTTGTCTTCTCTTCGTCGAGTCCCAACACTTCGCAAAGGTGCCAAGAGATGGCCTCTCCTTCGCGGTCTTCATCGGAAGCCAGCCAGATCTTCTTTGCCGAAGCGGCCTTGGCCTTTAGTTCGGTCACCAGTTTCTTTTTCTCTTCCGGTATCTCATAGTATGGTTCGAGAGTGTCGGTCGACACGCTCAGTTCCTTCTTGCGCAGGTCGCGTATGTGGCCGTAGCTGGAAGTCACTTTGTAGTCCTTGCCGAGGAACTTCTCTATAGTCTTAGCCTTGGCGGGGCTCTCTACGATAACTAAATTGTCTTGCATATATCCTTTAGTTGCTTTTTCGGAGCGCAAAAGTACATAAAACTTTGCTTACACATTATTATATAGGAGTTTTTTCATTTTTTTTAACCACATTGCATACTAACTTAGGAGGTACGGCGCCCTCGCCGTACCATGCCAAAAGCGAGAAATATCAATTGAGAAATTTCTGCATCGTGGTACGGCGAGGGCGCCGTACCTCCTAAGGGTGCAGCGGGGACGCTTCGCCTACTATGAATACTATCGTTTGCTCACGATGGTGCAGCGAGGGCGCTGCACCTCCTATGAAATGATGCTGCACCTCCTATGAATTGATGTAATGACCTCGCTGCGCGGAGTGTGCGACATATGCCAAACGATTGTGCGGCAAATGTCAAAGAGTTGTGCGGCAAATGTCAAAAACATGTGCGACATATGCCGCACAATCGTTTGGCATATGTCGCACACTTCACGTAACGGGATATTTACACTGCGTATACTTTATTTTGGCATCGGTTTAAGATATTCCATGAATTGCTGGGGGTAATAGTTGAGCACCAATTCGTCAGGAAAACCGACCTGCTCTGCCAGGGGCATGATGTGGCTGTAGTCTGCTATCATACCCGAGAAATGCGCGTCGCTGCCGAAGATCACCGGTGTGGAGTATATCTTGGCAAGTCGCAGGAGTTCGAGGTTGTTGGGCGTGGCCATGGTCTTTTTTCTTACTGGAGCCATGGAGTGGTTGTTGATTTCGAGTAGCGTGTGAGTCTCCTTCGACACTTTCATGAGCGCCTCGAAGTCAAGGTCGGCGGTGCCGTCGCCGGGGTGCGAGATTATCTGCACGAAAGGATTTCGCATGGCATTGATGACGCCCTGCGTGTTTTCCTCTTTAGTGCCGCCCTGCCAACAGACGCTGTGTATGCCGGCGATGCGGAGGTCGAGCATGCGCCAGTATTCCTCGCTGAGGTCGATGTCGCCCTGAGTGTTGAGTATGTTGAGTTCGGCACCGAGGAGCAGTTTCACTCCATAGAGCACTCGCGGCACCACATGGATATTGCGGAAATATATGGGGTGGCAAGTGCCTGGAATGCCGGGGCCGTGCTCTGTGATGCCGAGAATTTCGAGTCCCTTTTCCTTTGCCGCCAAGGTCATCTCCTGCAGAGTGCTGAATGCGTGGCCCGAAGCCACGGTGTGTGTATGTACGTCGAGTAGTGTTTTCATTTTCCGTTCCTTTGATAAACAATCGATGGTGCAAAGGTACAAAAAAAACATCTACCTGCATTTTGGCGATAAGTAAGTAAATAGCTATCTTTGTGGTCTACAAAACAATTATGGATGAAAATAACGCTTTCACTCATAGACAAACTTCTCCGACTGCGTTTGGGAGAATCGCTTCCGTCCAGTGCCCTGCGGGGCGAATGGGTGGAGGAGTTGCTGCGCGACGGTGTGTTGGTGAGTTGCTCAAAGGGTAGCAGGAGAACAATCATTGCCTCAGCTCCCGAGAAACTGGAACAGGCACTTGGGCGGATTGATGAGCGGTTGGGGGGATTGGAAAGGATGAGAACGGTTCTGCTTGATGCAGGCATCTCCCGCTCCGAACAAGCGACGGAAACGGGAAATTCCAAACTTATATCCGTACG
>CAVKNF010000075.1:0-11412 GCA_963657415.1 bacterium
TAGTGGTGATGCTCTTCACCGTGAGCGACTCCGCCATAGCGACGCTCATAGACCCACGATATTATAGTGGCATAGACGTGCAGACGGTGACGAAGGGAGGAAAAGATGTGACGCAGTTGGCGGGCATCATACCATATAAAGATATCATTGCCGCCTTTGCCGACCCCACTGTGATGCTCTTCATGGGAGGTTTCATTCTGGCTCTCGTGGCGTCAAAGAGCGGTGTCGACGTGACTCTGGCACGCATCATGCTGCGTCCGTTTGGCACCAATCCGAAGATAGTGCTTCTGGGTTTTATGCTCGTGACGGCCATTTTCTCGATGTTTGTCAGCAACACAGCCACGGCTGCCATGATGCTCACATTCCTTGCGCCTGTATTCCGAGCGTTGCCAGAAAAGGAGCGTGGTCGCATGGCCCTTGCCCTCGCCATACCTATCGGCAGCAACATCGGCGGCATCGCGACACCTATCGGTACACCTCCTAACGGCATAGCCCTTGGCGCACTCAAGGATGCAGGAGTCAACATCGGTTTCCTCGACTGGATATTCCTGACCTTCCCGCTGATGATAGCCATATTGCTCATAGCGTGGGGTGTGTTGTCCATGATGTATAGGTTTACCACCAATAAGATAGAATTCGACATCAAGGGTGGTGCAAAGAAGTGTTGGCAGACAAGAGCCATATATGTAGTCATGGTGATCACCATCGCCTTGTGGTGCGGTGAGAAGATTTTTGGCATCAACTCCTATGTCGTGGCCCTCTTCCCTGTGGGAGCATTCTCGGCATTGGGCATAATCAATTCCGACGACATCAAGCAGATAGACTGGTCATTGCTATGGATGGTGGCAGGCGGTTTTGCCCTCGGCACAGGCATGAAGGAGTCGGGCTTGGCAAAGGCCATGGTGGAAAGCATACCGTTTAGCGAGTTCCCCGTGTTCATCGTACTCATCGGTGCGGGACTTCTCTGCTGGCTCTTGTCGACATTCATCTCCAACTCGGCTTCGGCGGCTCTGATGGTGCCGATACTCATCACCGTGGGTCAGGGTATGGAGGGTCAGTTGGCTCCCATCGGTGGACTCACCACTCTGATAGTAGGCATCGCCCTCTGCGCGTCCTTCGCCATGGCATTGCCGATATCCACGCCTCCTAATGCCATCGCCTATTCCACGGGTTTGGTCAAGACGGGTCAGATGGCGAGAGTAGGTCTCATCGTGGGCATCATCTCCATGGTGCTGGCCTATGCGATGCTGATATTCCTCGGCAAGGCAGGATTTTTTGACGGTTTCTGATACGCCCTCGCCGTACCATATGTCCCACGGATAATATTTTATCTTCCGCAGATGATATTTTATCTCCCACGGATGATATTTATTTTCCCACAGAACTCACAGAAAACACAGAAGGGCTGACGCCGTTGTGCTCTATAGTATATGCTGCGTCTCCGCTTTGCCCTTTCTAATAAAATATGTCGCTGCACCCTCTCATATTGTATGATGGGCAAAGCGAGGACGCTTCGCCTACTATGAAATGCTTATTCATGGGCGTCAGCCCTTCTGTGAATTCCGTGAGATCTGTGGGAGAATAAAAAATAATATGTGGGAGAAATATTATCTATGGGATATATTGGGTGCAGCGAGGACGCAGCACCTACTATGGTTACCTTAGTAGGCGAAGCGTTGCATTTTGTAGTAGGTGCTGCGTCCTCGCTGCACCCGATATATAATGATGCAAACATAAATTACGCCGATTCCTTTGTCAATCGGCATAATTGACGTAACTTTGCACCTGCAATTGGTTCGCCGCTTCATTTCCGAAGGGTGATTAAAAGGGAATCGGGTGAAAGTCCCGGACAGTCCCGCTGCTGTGAGCGGCCTTTATGCAAGCAAACACGATGCCATTAGGATAGAGACAATTCCTGAGAAGGCGTTTGTTTCGGCCGCAAAGTCAGAAGACCTGCCATTGTCTCCCGAGAGAGGAGTTCCACTACACCGCGAGAGACGGAAGAGGAAGCATCTCAAGCAGAAGATTTGAAGAGATACTATTTGTTCATAGCGTCTATGATGATGTGTGCCGTGTGTGCGGCTCACAATGACTCTGTGTCCGTGCATCGGATTGACGAAGTGCAGGTCATGGCAACCTATGGCAGCATGCAGCGGAGCATAGTGCCCATGTATGAGGTGAAGGCAGCAGACTTCCGCCGTCTTAATGTCGTGGACATGACTTCCGCCCTGCGCCGATTGCCCGGAGTGACACTCCGCGACTATGGTGGGGCAGGAGGCATGAAGACTGTGAGCGTGCGCGGACTCGGTTCGACACACACTGGCGTGAGCCTCGACGGACTGCTGCTGTCGGATGTGCAGTCAGGACAGGTCAACCTGCAGCAGTTTCAGTTGCAGGAGGTATCTGCCTTGAGTCTGCAGACGTCAGGCACGTCAGACATTTTCCAACCCGCACGCAACTTCTCCAAGGCATCCCTGCTGTCAATATCGACCATGGATAATGCAGGCTCGAAGGTGGCATGCGACATGGGCAGTTGGGGACTCATCTCTCCCTCGGCGCGACTTGCCGCAGTCACCAAGCGACTCGACGTGTCACTGCATGGCGGCTACACATATGCCGACAACGATTATCCCTTCATAGTGGAGAATGGAGTCGCTACGCATACCGAGCATCGCACCAACTCGCGTATGAAGCAGGGCTATATCAACTTCTCCTCCTTGTGGCGCATAAAAGACGAGACCACGCTCCGCACTATGGTGCGACTTGACGACAACGACCGCCAGTTGCCCGGCATAGTGCGCCTCTACACCAATGACAATGACGAGACCCTGCGTGACCGTGGGGCTGTGGTGCAGACGCAACTTATCACACACCTGGCGCCAATGTGGTGGATGAAGGCTGCCTTCAGGTGGAACTGGACCGACCAGGACTATCACAACGGCATACCGAGCGGAGGCATCCGCACCGAGCGCTACATCCAACGTGAATATTATGCCACAGCCTCTGTGCTCTTCCTTCCAGTGGATGATGTGGAAGTGAGTTACTCTGCCGACTATTGGAACAACACGTTGACGACAACCCTTGCCAATAATCCCAATCCCAAGAGAAATAGTTTTATGCAGAGTCTGTCGGCAAGATGGCAATGTGGCATCGTCACCGTGCAAGGGCAGTTGCTCCACTCCACCATCGACGATGAGAGGCACCTCTCGCCCGCCGTGTCGGCCATGATGTCGCTGCCTATGGGTTTCCGCCTGCGCGCTTCCGCCAAGGAGATATTCCGCATGCCCACGGTCACGGAGATGTATTACTATCACATCGGTTCGCAAGACCTCAAGCCAGAGACTACGCGCCAAGTGAATGTCGGTGCCACATGGCAGTCGCCACTCTCGCTCTCGGACAGGGGAGTGGACATAAAGGCAAGTGTGGACCTATATATAAATAATGTGTCGCAGAAGATAGTTGCCATACCATTCAATATGTTTGTGTGGCGATTTATGAACCTTGAGAAGGTCAACGGCAAGGGCGTGGACTTCCTCGGCAATGCGACGTGGCATATGCATCCGCGCCATGCGCTCCTGCTCTCAGCCAACTACAGTCTGCAGAGCATAGAGAATTGCCCTAAGAACAAGGACTTCCATAATCTGCAGATAGCTTACACTCCCGTGCATAGCGGCAGTGGCAGTCTGGCGTGGGAGAATCCTTGGGTCAACATATCCACGACACTAACCTTCGCCTCGGAGACATGGACCACCAATGAGCACAACCGCGGCACACGCATTGACGGATATATGGAGTGGGGGGCTTCGGTATATCGCACCGTCCGCCTTTACAAACCGAAAGGCAAGGCAGAGAGTGGCAACCTCAATGTAGCATTCACCATGCAGAATCTGCTCGACAAACATTACTGCATCGTGGCACATTACCCCATGCCCGGAAGAAACTGGAAAATAAGTATTACATATAATATATAATCAACAAAATACATATCATATATAATAAACAAAACACATGAAAAAGTATCTTTTAAGTATTGCAGTGCTCATGGGAGCCTGCCTGCTCTTCAACTCCTGTTCGGGTGATGACGACAACGAACAGACGAAACCTACGGAGTACACCATCACCGACGGAGCCTACGTGCTCAATGAAGGCAACTACTACAGCCAGATAAACGGTTCGTTGTCTTACATCGACTACACCACTTACACCATCACCAACGGCCTGTTTCAGTCTATCAATGACCGTTCGCTCGGCGGCACTCCCAACTCCATGATTATCGTGGGCACAGAGGGCTACATCGCTTGCTCCGACGAGAACCGTGTGGAGATAGTAGACGCAAACCTCAAGTCAGTGGCTTCCGTCAGCGTGACCCAGCCTCGCGAGATGACCACCGACGGCAGCAATGTATATGTGACAAGTTATGACGGCACAGTGTCGCAGATCAGTTGCCAAAGCCACAGCGTCGTAGCCAAGAGCGACAAGATAGGCGCTTGCCTCGAGGGTATCGCTTACCGCAACGGTAGCCTCTATGTGTGCAACGCATATAATGCCGACTACACATACAACACCAACGTGGTGAAACTCGACGCGTCTAACCTGAAGAAGATTAAGGACATCACCGTGGCAGCCAACCCTACAAGCATCAAGGCCGCAGAGAGTGTCATCTATGTGCTCTCTACGGGCAACTATAATGATGTGCAGAGCCAGATACAGAAGATTGACGCTTCTGACAATGTGACTTATCTCCTCGACGGTACATACTTCGACGTGTATGACAACTCTCTCTATGTCATCAACTCCGTGACCGACTGGACAACTTATGCCACAACTACCACCTACACATGCTATGATGCCGACGGCAGCAAGAAGGCGTTTACTCCAACACAGGAGATTGCTTCGCCTTGCGGCATAGCAGTGGATCCTAACAACGGTTATGTATTCATCTCTTCTTATGTGATGGGTTCTACAGGTTATGCAGACTATTCGGCTGACGGTTATGTGTGCGCATTTGACTTCAAAAACAACAAGTCTTGGAAGTTTAATGCCGGCGTAGGTCCTTGCACCGTAGTATTCAAGCAGTCTACAGTAACAAAGTAAAGGCGGGTTCTATAAATTCTAAACAGTAAGATATGAAGCGATTGCTTCGTAAAAGAAATCTGATATTATCCGTTTCGGGAATAGCCCTTGTGGTGGCAGTGTGCCTGCTTGCCGTGAGGGGCATTCCCGAAACGGTCTTTTCTTCCAGTCAGCAGAAAGAGACTGCCGAAGGACAATGCCCACTCGTGGCAGTAGATGCCACCCCTTATCGTGGACTGATGCAGATGCTCGGCGTAGGAGATAGATGCATAGACTTCTCTAATCAGATGAAGCCCGACATGGAAAAGATTGCCGCGTCGGGAGCGAAGATGTTTATGGTGTCAGCCTATGATGGTGCTGACCTGAGCAAATACCGCCGACTGGACTTGCAACTCGTGGAGTGCCGCGACTTCATGGAGACTACGCCACTTGGCAGAGCCGCATGGATGAAGAAGTTTGGCAGACTCTGGGGCGTAGGCAAACGTGCCGACAGCCTCTATCAGGTGGTGGAGACGAGATATAAGGAATTGAGCCGACGTGTGCAGAAAACCAATACCCGTCCTGCCGTATTCTTCGACACCATGTATGGCAACATGTGGTATCAGCCGTCACGGATAAGTACTGCCGGAGGTATGGTCAAGGATGCAGGCGGACGGATGCCCTTTGACATAAATCTGAAAGGCGGTTCGCTGGCAATGTCGAAGGAGCAGGTGCTCAGTGCCGCCAAGGATGCCGAGGTGTGGATAATACGTTATCAGGGCGACCAGCCCATGACACTGAAGCAGTTGGCAGACCTTTCGCCCGTCTACAGCCAGTTTCGTGCTTTCCGTGAAGGTAATGTGTGGGGCGTGAATACATCCAAGGTGGCATACTTCGACGAAGCCCCATTCCGTCCCGACTATCTGTTGGAAGACATGATTAACATACTGCATCCCGAACTCCGACTGTCGTCTGTGATGCATTATTACAGCCGATTGCAATGAAAAAACAGTGGATTATAGCCATAGGCGTCGTGGTGTTGTTCTTGGTCAACATATTCTTCGGTTCGGTACACATAGACTCTGCCGAAGTGATGTCGTCGTTGCTCGGGCGCAATGGCGACGCGATGGTCAACTTCATAGTCATTGACAGCCGCTTGCCACAAGCCGTCACGGCTCTGCTTGTGGGCGCATCCCTCGCCGTGGCAGGTCTGTTGCTTCAGACAGCACTGCACAATCCCCTTGCCGGTCCGTCAGTACTTGGCATCAGCGGAGGCGCGTCGCTCGGAGTGGCACTCGTCACCTTGGGCGCGTCATGGCTCGGTCTGCCGTTTCTCTCTTCAGGTGTCTCCGTTACTACCGTCGCCTTGATAGGCGCGTTGGCGGTGACCATTATTTTACTTATGCTCAACTCCCTGCTGCGCAATAACCTCGTGTTGCTCGTAGCGGGATTGCTCTTGGGCTATCTCATATCGGGCATCATCACCATCCTCAATGTCGTAGCCACGGCAGACAATCTGCAGAGTTATGTCATGTGGGGCATGGGCGACTTCTCTTCCGTCAGCCTTAGGCAGTTGCCGTTCTTGTCGCTGTCGCTCGTCATACTCATGATTTTCTCCGTGATGATGACCAAGCCCCTCAATGCCATAATGCTCGGCGACAGTTATGCGGAAAACCTCGGGGTGAACATCAGGCGCACACGCAATATGTTGTTGCTCATAGTAGGTTGCATAACGGCACTCACTACTGCCTATTGCGGACCTGTGGCGTTCATCGGACTTGCCGTGCCTCACATAGCGAGAATGATAGTCCGCACGGACAATTTCCTCACTCTCATTCCCATGACGCTCCTCAGTGGCGCCGCCGTAGCGCTCTTGTGCAACGCCATAAGCACGCTTCCGTCAGCCACCGTGCTGCCCATCAATGCCGTCACTCCCATCATCGGCGTGCCGGTAATCCTCTATGTCATAATCAGAAGGAAGTAGTTTTATATTGTCAGTGTTCCGCTCTTGAGGTGTCATTAATGACAAAATCAGCATTACTGATGACTTTTGGCTTTATTTAATTTTTGCGGTTCGCTTAAATCAACTTCAACTCTTTCGCCACCCTGCAGGCCTCGACAGAGTTCTTTACCCGGAGTTTTCCCAAGATTTCCTGACGGTGACGGTTGACGGTATTTGTACTTATATAAAGCGTAGCCGCTATCTCTTTGCTCGTCAAACCGCGGTCAATGAGGCTTAACACCTGCTTCTCCCTTGCGGAAAGAATCTTTTCGCTGTCCTGCTTGTCAAGTTCTGTCATCTGGCCGTTGACGGAATTTATTATCATGCATTTTGCCGGTATGTCGAATGACAAGGGATTATACAGGCAAAGAGCCAGCCACAGGGTGTCGCCGGGCGGTGTCGTGACGTAGAATATGCGGTGCAGGACTTGTGTGTAAGTGTTCATGCCGTTCTTCATGCGAAGTTTGCTTGCAAGGTAATAGTCGGCACGTTTGCTTTCGGGTTGACGCTCTATGAAGTGGGAAAAGCAGAGTTCCTGCAAGTATTTGCCTGCCAGATCGTCGGGGTGAATGAGTTTCAGGATTTCCTCTTCCCAAATGGAAGGCACTTCGTCTTCAGTCTTTTCGTCGCCTATTCCAAGTGTTTGCGCAAACCCTCCGTAGTAGATGTAACTTGTATTTGTCTGCAAATCACTTAATATGGCAAGTGCGTTTTCCAACTGCGCGTAGTTGCGGGCAACGGTCTTATATCTGTTCAGCAATTCCGCAAGCGGTTGTCCTTTCCCGAAGTCCAACTTGGAAAATTCCTTGTCAAGGATGTCTCTGTTGTTCATGTGCCGTCAGCAAAATGGTTATTTTTAGTCATTGCACAGTCTGTGGCAATGTCATACCTTTGCAAAGATAAACAAAACTAATCGTTAATAGTATTACAATGTATATGGAAATACATGTCAGAATGAGAAAAATTGCGCTCTGCGGACTTATGCTTTCCGCTTCATCGACAGGCTTGGCGCAGTCGTTGGAAAAGATGCAGTGGTTTAATGAACCCGAAAAGTGGACGATAGAAAACAACTCGCTGTCGATGAATGTCACGCCGCAAACAGACTACTGGCGCATCTCACACTATGGATTTACCGTTGACGATGCCCCGTTCCTCTACACATTGCGTGGCGGCGAGTTTGAGGTTAAGGTGAAAATATCGGGCGAATACAAGGCGCGTTTTGACCAGTCGGGACTGATGCTGCGCATTGATAAGGAGAATTACATAAAGGCAGGCATTGAGTTTGTGGACGGAAAATACAATCTCAGTGCCGTCGTTACCCACCACACGAGCGACTGGAGCATCATTCCGTTGGACAAACCGGTGCCGTTTGTGTGGATAAAAGCCGTCCGCCGACTGGATGCAGTGGAAGTTTTCTACTCCTTTGACGACAAGGAATACACGATGATGCGCAATGCCTGGTTGCAGGACAACCAGCCGGTCATGGTGGGAGTAATGGGGGCTTGTCCTGACGGCAAGGGGTTCAAGGCCAAGTTTGACAATTTTTCAATAAAACATCTGCCCGACCAGCGCAGGGTGGAATGGCTGAAGAAGAACAGCGCGGAGTCCAACAACAAAGACTAAATAATATGTAACATTTTCTCCAGTCTTCCGGCGATGCTTGCTGTGGCAGCAGTATCGTCGGAAGATGTTTGTATTAATGTGTCACAATAAAGGAGACTGTGATATATTATTTCACCTCCACAATCTTTGTGGCAGGTTTCTCTTTGTTGCGCCGGTTGACCATTGTGACCACGCTTTGCGCCAATGACAGGAACGCCTGACCGGTGATGGAGTCAGTCTTCAATGCCTCTGGTTCGCCCTCGTCGCCACTCTCGCAGATGCTCTGCACGAGAGGGATGCTTGCCAGCATAGGGATGTGCATCTCCTCAGAAAGACGTTTGCAACCGCCACGACCGAAGATGTAGTATTTGTTTTCCGGCAGTTCGGCAGGAGTAAACCATGCCATGTTCTCCACGATGCCGAGGATGGGCACATCGATTTTCTCGTTCATATACATGTCGATACCCTTGCGCGCATCGGCAAGAGCCACGTTCTGTGGTGTCGACACTATCACTGCGCCCGTGATGGCGAGAGTCTGCAAGAGGGTGAGGTGAATGTCGCTCGTGCCTGGAGGAGTGTCGAGGATGAAGTAGTCGAGGTCGCCCCAGTCGGCATCGGCTATGAGCTGCTTAAGGGCAGATGTAGCCATACCGCCACGCCATACTGTCGCCGTGTCGGCATTGACGAAGAAACCGATGCTGAGGAGTTTCACTCCATATTTCTCTATCGGTTCGATCAACTGGCGTCCGTCTTTCTCTACGCCATATGGGCGAGCGTCTTCCACATGAAACATCTTTGGCATGGAAGGACCGAAGATGTCGGCATCGAGCAGTCCTACCTTGTAACCGAGTTTAGCCAAGGCTATGGCAAGGTTTGCAGACACGGTGCTCTTGCCTACGCCACCCTTGCCCGAACTTACGGCGATAATGTTCTTCACTTGAGGCAGGAGTTTGCCTACCTCAGGGCGTGGTGCCGACTTGTATTCCTGATGTATGGTCACCTCGATGTCGGGCGACAGGTTATAGTGGATGGCAGCCTCTGCCGACTTCACCGTGGACTTGATGAAAGGGTCGGTGTCACGTGGGAATATCAACGTGAACTCCACCTTCATGCCATTGATGCGGATGTCCTCCGCCACCATCTCGCTCTCCACGAGATTCTTCTTAGTGCCAGGATACATCACCGTGGCGAGAGTATCCATTATCAGTTTGGGATATAAGGTCATAATATATGATAAATGCTTCTTAGTATGATGCAAAATTACTCCTTTTCCTATAATTTCTTCAAGTGTTTACCCGTTTTTATTATATAAAGACGTATATTTGCACTGCGGAATGTGCACTTGGCACACTAAAGTGCACTATGAAAAGTGCAGATTGACGTTACGCTTGTATAAAACTAATGGCATAAATATTATTAGACATGGATATTTCACTCGTTAATTACATGAAAGAGCAATTGGGGCAGGTGTCTCTTGACTTCAAGCGTTATATGTATGATAAATTGCCATGGGAAGCGAGGCTTGTGGGACTGATGGGACCAAGAGGCGTGGGGAAATCAACCTTGATACTGCAGTATATCAAGGAGGTAAACTCAGATAAGGTAGGTGAATATCTTTACATTTCGGCAGACCATAGTTATTTCACTACCCATACGTTGATAGAAACAGCAGATCAATTTGTCAGGGAAGGTGGCGAGTGGCTATATATTGATGAAGTTCACAAGTATGATGGATGGTCGAGAGAATTGAAGCAGATATATGATTCGCATCCCGAGTTACACACATTCTTTACTGGTTCGTCAATACTTGATATAATGGATGGAGAGGCAGATCTTAGTCGTAGGGCTCTGCTATATGAAATGCAGGGAATGTCTTTCCGTGAATATCTCGAGATGTTTCATAGTATCAAGACACCTATGAGAACTTTGGATGATATTCTTGCTGGTAAGGTGGAGATAGAAGGATTGCAACATCCGATACCATTGTTTATGCAATATCTGCGCGAAGGTTATTATCCGTTTTCCAAGGAAGGATATTTCCAACAGAGACTTCAGCAGGTGATACGTCTCACGATGGAAGTTGACATACCACAGTATGCCAATATGTCACCGGCTACAGGTAAGAAACTACGTCGCATGTTGACAATCATTGCAGGAAATGTTCCTTATAAACCAGAGTCTACAGGATTGGCAAACGAAATCAAGGTGAGTAGGAACGTCATACCAGAATACTTGCTCTACATGGAGAAGGCAGGAGTGATAAGTCAACTGCGTGATGAAACAGGAGGAATGAGAGGGTTGGGAAAGACAGAAAAGATATACTTGGACAATCCCAACATTATCTATGCACTCTCGGGTGATAATGCCAATATCGGAAATGTAAGAGAAACGTTTTTCTATAATCAAACACGGGTCAATCAGGACGTGACCTCTTCAAAAGTATCAGACTTTTCTATAGGTAAATATACATTTGAAGTTGGCGGTGCAAAGAAAAGCCATAGACAAGTGAAGGATGTGGCAAATGCATATATTGTGCGTGATGATATAGAATACGCCAATGATGACATACTGCCGTTGTGGAGTTTTGGATTATTGTATTGATTATGTGATATCACTACTGATGTGTTATATCTTTGACTTTTGTCATATTCCTTATTGCTAAGTACAACTGTGAAAGCACAATAGTGTACTTTTTATGGTGAAAAGTTTGGTGGATTGATGTAAAACACCGAACTTTGCCCGCTCATAATCAAATA
>CAVKNF010000076.1:0-11357 GCA_963657415.1 bacterium
TGCTGGTATACTTATTCTTTTTCTATTATACCAAATATTCCGATTCTGTTATACCAAATGTTCCGATTCTTTTAGACCGTTTGTCCTTCTTGCTTCGCCTGTATACATTATGACTTAATACATATAGTTCTGAAAAATAAAATATTAGCATGGATTATTTGCGTAATCCAATATTTTATCATACATTTGCACGGACTCAACTATCTAAGCATTCAACAAAATGGAGAAAATCACGAAAGAACAATATGAGTTTGCACTCAACAGAATCGAGGATCTTTTGCCATTGGTTACAGATGAAACTCCTGCTAATGACAAGAATTCCATTGAACTCACCTTGATGTCGGATATTGTTGAGTCATACGAGAAATTACACTATCCTATTAGCAAACCATCCAAAACGCTCGGCATCAGTCCTGCTGCCATGTTGCAGATATAATCACGCTAAGATACGGTGCTGTCTATCTGTCATCCGAGCGTTGCCTAAAACTCCTCAATCTCTATCTGTGATTTCTCGACAGAAGCATATTTCTCCAATAGCAGGGCGGTGAACTCGGCGCATGCCTGCAGATTCTCTTCGTCGCCGTCATATCCGTTGATGAAGCACATCAGGCGGTGAGTGCCCTCGGTGATTTTAGTGCGCTCGTTGTCGCTCGTCGGAGTGCCGATGCCGCCTATGGAGTCGCGATATACTGGCATGCCGGCGATGTTGAGTTTTCCGCGTCCTATGCCCTCGTAGTCTTCGCCTTCGCGTCCTATGCCAAGCGTGATGTTATCTCCCACCACCTTGTCCATGTCAAAACCTCCTATGCTGTAGCCATAGCGTATGGAGGCGAGGTTGAGCAAGTCCACCACAGTGCTCACGCTATACAGGTCCTTGTCCTGTAGCAAGCGGCGACACAACTGCTCGTTGCTCGGACGATAACGGCTCGGGTCCTTGCCGCAAGCCTTGTATGCCTCGCGGGTGTACTTTATGCCACTTCGCTCCTTTATCGTGTCGGGCGTAAATGTCGTGCGTAGCCATGCGGTGGCATCGTCTATCTCCTTCCACAGATTGTCGTCGTGTGCCGAGTCCTTTACTTCTGCATATAGTGCGCGTCCGCGGAATGTGGGCCATGCCGTGCGGAAACATTCTGCCAGTGTGATGTTCTTCTTTTCCATAAGTATCCGTACTTTATTATTGCAAACGTAATGCTTTTTTGTGATTTCTTGTTTCACGATGCAATAATTCTCCCGCGCCTGCGTTATAAGTTGAGTGAAATCAAGATGCGCCATATTGTTTTTCTTCCTGCTGGTCACCGCGAGTGTGCGTGCCCAGTATGACCCTGCGTTCAGTCATTACTATGACATGGAACCGTCATTCAATGCGGCTTCCGTGGGCAAGGAGTCCAAACTCAACATCAATGCGGCGTATGCCATCTCTATGGCTGGTTTCGAGAATAATCCTAAGACGATGTATGTCGCTGCTGACATGCCTTTCTATTTCCTCAAGTCTTTTCACGGTGCAGGTCTGCAACTCCTCAATGACCAGATAGGTCTCTTCCGTCATCAGCGTCTGCAGGCTCAGTATGCCCCTAAGTTTAAGTTTCTCGGGGGCACCATGTCTATAGGCATACAGGCTGGTCTGCTGAGTGAAACTTTCGATGGCAGTAAACTTGACCTCGAGGACTCCAGCGACCCTGCCTTCACCACGTCGAGTGTCAACGGTCATGCTCTCGACCTCAGTGCCGGCATCTATTATGTCCATGGTCGCGCCTATGCCGGATTGTCCGTGCAGCATGCCAACGCGCCGCTCATATCCCTGGGCGAGAGCAGCGAACTGCAGATTGACCGCACATATTATTTTACTGGCGGATACAATATTAAACTCAGAAATCCGTTCTTGACTATAAAGCCATCCGTGCTCCTGCGCACAGACCTTACGGGCTACAGGGCTGACATCACCAGCCGTCTTGTCTATAATGTGGAGAAGAAGACCATGTATATCGGCGTCAACTACAGTCCGTCCAACTCCGTGGCGCTCCACATCGGAGGCGTTGTCCACGGCGTGATGCTGGGTTATAGTTATGAGTACTACACCAGCGGACTGAGTTTCATCAATGGTAGCCACGAACTCTTCGTCGGCTATCAGATGGATGTCAACTTCACAAAGAAGGGAAAAAACCGACACCAGAGTGTCAGAATATTATAATATATATAATAAGGTATAACATACTAAGTAAGATATGAAGAAATCAATCATGGTTCTTGGCCTCTTCATCACCGTCATCTCCTTGACGGGATGCTTGGGCAGTAAGAAGATGAGTTCCTCTATAGGATCGGGAGGAGAGGTGACAGGCGTCGGTGGACGCACCTTCACCGAACCTACGCCTTATGGCATGACAAAGATTCCGCGAGGCTATCTGCATATGGGTCTCGACAAACCCGACAGCCTGTGGGGTAGGGATGCCTCCACGAAGGATATCTCCGTAGACGGATTCTGGATGGACGAGACCGAGGTCACCAATTCGCAGTACAAGCAGTTTGTCCTTTGGGTGCGCGACAGCATCCTCCGCACTCGTCTTGCCGACCCGTCATATGGTGGCGACGAGAGTTATATGATCACCGAGGACAAGAATGGCGAACCTGTCACTCCGCATCTTAACTGGAAGAAGCAGTTGCCACGCAAACCCAATGAGGACGAACTCCGTGCCATAGAGTCGCTCTATGTCACCAATCCTGTCACAGGCGAGAAACTCCTCGACTGGTCGCAACTCAACTATCGCTATGAGGTCTATGACTACACCACGGCTGCCCTGCGTCGCAACCGCATGGATCCTCGCCAGCGCAATCTCAACACCGATGTAGCAGTCAATGCCGACGAGGTGGTGATGATTTCCAAGGATACGGCTTATATCGACGACGAGGGACGCATCGTAAGCCAGACCATCGACCGCCCGCGCCAGGGACCTTGGGACTTCCTCAATACCTACATCGTCAACATCTATCCCGACACCACCGTCTGGGTGAATGACTTCCGCAACTCCGACAACGAGATGTACCTGCGCAACTATTTCAGCAATCCTGCCTATAATGACTATCCCGTAGTGGGTGTCACATGGGAGCAGGCCAATGCTTTCTGCGCATGGCGCACCGACTATCTGCTCAAAGGTCTTGGCGGTGAGGCTCGCTTCATACAGCGCTATCGCCTGCCTACTGAGGCTGAGTGGGAATATGCCGCTCGTGGTAAGGACGGCACGGAGTTCCCTTGGGATAATGTCGACACCAAGAGCGAGGAGGGATGTTTCTTTGCCAACTTCAAGCCCGACAAGGGTAACTACACCAAGGACGGCAACCTCATAACTTCCAAGGTGGGCATATATTCTTCCAATAGCAATGGTCTCTATGACATGGCGGGAAATGTTGCCGAGTGGACAAGCACCACATATACTGAGGCAGGACTCGAGGCCATGAACGACCTCAATCCGCAGTTGGAATACAAGGCTGCCAAGGAAGACCCCTACCAACTCAAGCGCAAGAGCGTGCGCGGCGGTTCGTGGAAGGACCCTGAGAGTTACATCCGCTCTGCATGGCGCACATGGGAATATCAGAATCAGCCACGCTCCTACATCGGTTTCCGATGCGTGCGCAGCCTCGCCAACTCCACAAGTGAAAAGAACAAAAGGACTAAGTCAAAGAAATAACGGATATGTCAGCTTACAGTAAATTCAATATAGTCTACCATCTGCAGAAGTGGATGGACAGTGTTGCCGGACAGACTTTCATGAATTACGCCTACTCTTGGGGCGCTTCGATAGTCATCCTCGGTACTCTCTTCAAACTGACCCACCTCCCGGGTGCCAACTTCATGCTTTTCATCGGTATGGGCACCGAGGTGTTCGTGTTCTTCATCTCCGCCTTCGACCGTCCGTTTGACAAGACTCAGGACGGCATGGAGCTTCCTACCTCGCGTAGCCATGCTGCCGTTGAGGAGGATAATGGCGATGAGGCTCCTGCGTCACAAGTTGCCAATGTCGCTCCTGTCATAATCGGAGATCCTTCTGGTGGTGTGCAGGGTGGCACGATTGTCATCGGAGGTATCAACGGACCAACCACTCCTGCCCCAGCAGTCACTCAGGAGACGGCGCAGGCCATGGAGGATGCCACCACCACTTATGTGGACCGCCTGAAGGATCTCAACGAGATGTTGCTCAAGGTGGCGGCACAGAGCGAACGACTCACCACCGACTCCGAGGAGATGGAAAATCTCAACCGCACTCTCACTGGCATCGCCAAGGTCTACGAGATGCAGCTTAAGGGCGCGTCACAGCAGATTGGCACCATCGACGAGATTAATGCCAACACACGCAAGTTGGCTGAGCAGATAGAGTCTCTCAATAAGATCTATGCCCGCATGATAGAGGCTATGACGGTGAATATGCCGGGCATCAATGCAGGTGCGGCATCTGCTGCTAAAGAATAACGTACGGGTCTAAATTCCTATATGATATGGCAATAAAGAAACGACCGGTAAGCCCGCGCCAGAAGATGATCAATCTCATGTATGTCGTCTTGATGGCCATGCTTGCACTCAATGTGTCCAACGAGGTGCTCAATGGCTTCTCGCTGGTCGACGAGAGTCTGCAGCGCTCCACTGCCATCTCTGCCAAGGGCAACAGTTCCATCTACAGCAACTTCGAGCAGCAGATGAAGGCCAACCCGCAGAAGGTGAAGGAGTGGTTTGCCAAGGCTCAGGAGGTGAAGGAGATGAGCGACTCGCTCTATGACTTCGCCCAACAGCTCAAGGTGGCCATCGTCACCGAGGCTGACGGCAAGGATGCCGACCTTAATAATATCCAGGCTAAGGACAATCTCGAGGCAGCCTCGCATGTCATGCTCGCGCCGGGCACTGGCCAGGGACGCAAACTCTATAAGGCTATCAACAGTTACCGCACTCGCATCTTGAAGATGATTCCCGATGCCGAGCAGCGCAACATCATCGCCGGCAACCTCTCCACGGAGGTCACCAAGCAGGGCAAGGCGCTGGGCAAAAACTGGCAGGAGTCGATGTTTGAGAATATGCCTGTGGCTGCTGCCGTCACTCTTCTCTCCAAACTGCAGAATGATGTGCGCAAGGCTGAGGGCGAGGTGCTCCATGACCTTGTGTCAAATATCGACCTCAAGGATATACGCGTCAACAAACTCAGTGCCTTTGTCATACCTGAGTCGCGCACTGTGGTCAGCGGCGACAAGTTCTCCGCGCAGATTGTCATGGCTGCCGTCGACACCACACTCCAACCGCAGATTTACATCGGCGACCGACGTGTAGACCTCAAGAACTCCACCTATGAGTTTACTGCCGGTGGAGTGGGCGAGCACTCATTCTCGGGATATATCACCATGCGCAATGGCGGTGGCGAGACCATACGTCGCGACTTCACCCAGAAGTACACCGTGGTAAATCCTTCCGCCACAGTCTCTGCCGACCTCATGAATGTGCTCTATGCCGGCTATGACAACCCGATAAGCATCTCCATACCTGGCGTACCGCTCAATGCCGTGACGGCAAGCATGTCGGGAGGCAGTTTCCGCAGCATCGGCATGGGACGCTACATCGCCATTCCTTCTGCCGTGGGCAAGGATGTCACCATCACTGTGTCGGCACAGCAGAATGGTCATGCACGCCAGATGGGACAGTTTGTCTTCAAGGTGCGCAAGTTGCCTGATCCTATTGCCTACATCGCCATGGGCGACGACCGCTTCAAGGGCGGCAGTCTCACCAAGCAGGCTCTCATGTCGGCACCTGGCATCAAGGCCGCCATCGATGACGGACTGCTCGACATACAGTTCCGTGTGACAGGTTTCGAGACGGTGTTCTTCGACAATATGGGCAATGCCGTACCGATGACATCTGATGGCGCCAACTTCTCCGCACGACAGAAGGAGCAGTTCCGCCGCCTCACCTCACGCCGCCGCTTCTACATCTCGCGCGTCACCGCTGTAGGTCCCGACGGCATCACACGCCAGTTGCCTTCGGCTATGGAGGTTCAAGTAAAATAACAATATGATGCATGGTGTGTACGTCACACTGTGACATATACAAGAAACAAAGAATTATATGAGAAGACTCTTTTTCCTTCTGATCACGTTTAGCATGGCCATTGCCGCAAGTGCGCAGCCTCAGGCACGCAGGACGCAGAAACAGGCAGAGGCGTCGAAGTCGAATGCCAACAACATGACCGTGCGCGCACAGATATCATTTCCTGCCGCAGCTCCTATGGCTGAGGATGTGGTGTGGCGCCGCGACGTATATCGTGAGATCGACCTCTCCGACCCTGCCAATGCCGGACTCTATTATCCCGAAGAACCTACTGGCGACCGTCAGAATCTCTTCACCTATATCTTCAAACTCATGCTCACGGGTAAGATAAAGGCTTATGAATATCGTCTCGACGGCAATGAGGTGTTTGTGGACTCTGCTCGCATAAAGCCCATAGACTTCATGGACAACTACAATATCTACTATGAGCGCAACGGCAAGTCTCTGCGCATCGACAACAGCGACATCCCCTCGCGCGACGTGAAGGCTTACTATCTCAAGGAGAGCGCCTATTATGACCAGGCATCGGCCACCTTCCACAAGAAGGTCATAGCCCTCTGTCCTATCATGAAGCGCTCTGATGATTTCGGCGACGGCACCACGTCCTATCCTCTCTTCTGGGTGAAATATGACGACCTCGCGCCGTTCCTCGCCAAGCAGACTCTTATGGTGAGCGACCTCAACAATGCTGCCACCATGTCTGCCGACGACTATTTCATCAAGAATAAGTATAAGGGCAAGATTTACAAGACAACGAATATGCTCGGTCGCACTCTCGCCCAGATTGCCGGCGAAGACGAGACCAAACTCTCTGCCGAACAGAAGAAGATAGAGGCGGAGATAGCTGCCTTCGAGAATAATATCTATGGCGACCAGGCTCGCAAGGACTCTCTCGACAGTCTTAAGGTGCAGACCGTCACCGATAAGAAGGCCAAGAAGTCTGCCCGCAAGTCATCCTCCACCTCCGTGCGCTCGGCAAAGAAGACCAAGTCCTCCAAGTCTTCCTCGTCATCTTCCACAGCCCGCGTCTCCGCTCGCCGCGAGCGCCATTAGGAGGTACAGCGTCCTCGCTGTACCAGCGCTTGTGAGCAGAGGTGACTTTAGGAGATACAGCGCCCTCGCTGTACCCTCTTAATAAAAGAACTTCTCAATTGATATTTCCCGCTATAGTCTTGGTACGGCGAGGGCGCCGTACCTCCTAAGAAATCTCCCACAGATTTCACAGAACTCACAGAAAAGAGAGCTGAAGCTCTCAATGGAGCGAGCCATCTGTGTCTTCTGAGAGTGAAATCACTCAATGGCGTAAGCCTTCTGTGTATTCTGTGAATTCTGTGGGAGAATAAAAAAAACTCTGTGGGAGCACAAATATAATCCGTGGGAGATTGGTACGGCGAGGGCGCCGTACCTCCTAATAAATACCATCATCCTAATCTGCAATCTATAATGACCTCTATCACCAAAATCCTCTCTGCCCTTGCCGTGGCGTTATTCCTCGGCACCAACGCCCATGCTCAGACAGCAATCTTCCGCAGCGACACTGTCGACACCTGCTATCGCATCCCTGCCTTGCTTAAAGCCAAGGACGGCACCATCACTGCCTTCTCCGACTTCCGTCCCTGCCGCACTGATGTTGGTGGCGGCGTCATCGATGTCGTGGTGCGTCAGAGCAAAGACAATGGTGTGACATGGGGCCAACCCACCACCATCCTCAAGGGCAATGCCGACGGACCCGTCTTCGACATAGCCCACGGCGATGCTGCCGTTGTCACTGACCGCACCTCGGGACGCATGCTCATGATGTGCGCCTCGGGAAATGTCTACTATTGGCACTCCACTCTCGACAACCCCAACCGCGTGGGACGCTACTACAGCACCGACGGCATCCATTGGCAGGGCGAGGAGATCACCGACGAGATATATTCTCTCATGGGAGGTGCCGTCCACAAACTCTTTTTCACTTCCGGACGCGTATGCCAGAGCGAGAAGATAAAGGCGGGCAAGAGTTATCGCATCTATTCCGCTCTCTGCACCAACATCGGTAATGTGGTACTCTTCTCTGATGACTTCGGTTGCTCGTGGCAACCTCTTGGTGGCAAGGACGCTCGCCCCACTCTTGAGGGTGACGAGGCAAAACTCATCGAACTCCCCGACGGCAACGTACTCCTCTGTAGCCGTTCGCAGAAGGGTGCAGGCAGAGTATTCAATATCTTCACCTACGACAACGCAAAGAAAGCCACAGGTTCGTGGTCTACGCCTGTGCATATCGACTCCCAGTATAAGTCGGCGATGTGCAATGGCGAGATACTCCTCGTCCCTGCGCGCCGCACGTCCGACGGCAAGAAGACTCACGTGCTCCTTTATTCCGTTCCGCAGAGTGACCGCCGCGACAATGTAGGCATCTATTATAAAGAACTGGCATCAAAGGCTGACTACTGCTCGCCCTCTTGTTTCGCTGACGGATGGCAGTCATATCGTGTCACCACCAAGCCGTCAGCCTATTCCACTCTCCTACAGACCGACGACAAAGACATCCTCATCTTCTATGAGGAGACCGAGCGCAAGGGCGGCTACGACATGATGCTCCAGAAGTTGTCGCTCGCCACCATCACCAGTGGAGCATACAGATAACCCCACCCCTAACCCCTCCCGAGGGAATAACCCCACCCCTAACCCCTCCCGAGGGAGGGGAGAAGATAGTAATGGTAATCATAGTAGGCGAAGTGTCCTCGCTTTGCCCCTCAAGAAAGCGCAAGTAACCATAGGAGGTACAGCGCCCTCGCTGTACCCTCTCAAGCAAACCAATGGTAACCATAGTAGGCGAAGCGTCCTCGCTTTGCCCTCAAGCAAAATTTTCGCGAGTAATTGGGTGCAGCGGGGACGCAGCACCTACTACAGTCACCTCTGCTCGCTAGCGCTGGTACGGCGAGGGCGCCGTACCTCCTATGAAATCTCCCACAGATCTCACAGAACTCACAGAAGAGAGAGCTGAAGCTCTCAAAATGGCGTAAGCCTTCTGTGTATTCTGTGAATTCTGTGGGAGAATAAAAAATCTTCTGTGGGAGAATAATAATATAATCCGTGGGAGACAACTGGTACGGCGAGGGCGCCGTACCTCCTATGAAATGCCATACGTTTTTCCCCATGTGTCCTGAAGGGTGGGATGTTCAAAATTATAATCGGTTTTGAACTGAAAACAAAAACCATAAAAACACCCTGTAGTGAGCAAACTCTTCGAGTTTTGCTGTCGTTTGCTTGTACAGTGCTTACGTAAGCACGGCTTACGACACACAGTACAACCAATCGACGCCAGTGCTGTTCCAGCACTTGCTCACCACAGGGCGATAAACCACGCCTTCGGCGAAAACCGCTATGCCTACAATGATATATAAAAGATTAAACTATTGTTTTTCGCCGAAGGCATTGTTTATCGCCCGATGTTGTTCTCTGGCGGTGAAGCCGCCGCAATGTGATGATGACAGTCGTGTGGCAAACTTGTTTGCCTAAGCGGATGGCATCACCACATTGCAAAGCCCGAAGGGCAGAGAAGAATATAGGGTGTTTTTGATGTTTTTTTATTTAGAACACGTCTACCTTATAAGGAGTAGAGATTAGAGTGAGTTCTGTGGGATATTTTCTTGCCTGATAGTGAATAATTTACTACTTTTGCATCCGATAAAGACAAATACATAAATAAAAAAGTAATGAAAAAGTTATTCGCAATCATCGCCGTAGCACTCTTCGCTACAACGGCTTCCGCTCAGTTCAACTTCGGTGTCAAGGGCGGTCTCAATGTTTCAAGCATCTCTCTCAACGGCAAACTCACCGACAACCTCAAGAGTGAAAACCAGACTGGCTTCTTCATCGGTCCTACCGTGAAGTTCACCCTCCCTGTCATCGGTCTCGGCTTCGATGCTGCTGCCCTCTATGACCAGAAGTCTGCCAAGGTTAGCGACGTCACAGTGAAGCAGCAGTCTATCGTCGTGCCTATCAACGTGCGCTATGGTTTCGGTCTCGGCGACCTCGCTTCCATCTATGTCTTCGCAGGTCCTCAGTTCGGATTCAATGTCGGTGACAAGGATGTAAACTTCGACTTGACGGACGTGAAGGCTGACTATAAACTCAAGAATTCCAATCTCAGCCTTAACCTCGGTCTCGGAACTGTCCTCATGAAGCATCTCCAGGTGTCTGCCAACTACAATATCGCTTTGGGTAAGACGGGCGAGTTTGACGGTAGTAAGCTGACCGATGCTTGGAAGGACGACACTGCCAACGCCAAGACCAACACATGGCAGATAGCCTTGGCTTACTGGTTCTAAATTAAGACATTCTCTTATGATAAAGACATATGTCATGTCCACCTGCCCTGACTGCGAGATTGTGGAGCGTCAGGTGCAGGGTGACTCTCGTTTTGAGGTCATAGACCTCGGCACCCATGTGCGCCATCTCAAGGAGTTCCTCCGTCTGCGCGACACCAACTCCGCCTTCGATGACATCAAGCGCAATGGCTACATAGGCATCCCCTGCTTTGTCCTCGAAGACGGCACCGTCACCTTCGACCTCGCCGACGTAGGTCTGACTCCCCAGTCAGCCCCCGCCTCCTGTCGTATAGACGGCACCGGCTGCTGATGGATGTCTCCCACGGATTATAGTTTTTTTATTCTCCCACAGAATATAATTTTCTCCCACAGATCTCACAGAATTCACAGACGAGAGAGCAGAAGCTCTCGATGGCGTGAGCACATTGACTTACCCTTCGGCAGTCGACCGTTGGTTCTGTGAATTCTGAGAGTGAAAACTCTCAATGGCGCAAGCCTTCTGTGTCTTCTGTGAATTCTGTGGGAGACTAAAAAAAACATCCGTGGGATGCTTGGTACGGCGAGGGCGCCGTACCTCCTAATAAATGCCTTCGCTAGGGACTGCGCCCCGACGGGGCAACTGAATAAAGCCCAGGGCAACACCCTGGGTTAACATGCGTAAAAAGTAACTTGCGCCCTGTAAGGGCAGCTGATTTCTTTCCATTATTCCCATATCTGTCATGATGTAAATATCCCACCGTGTCACTGTGAGAAGTTACGTGCGCGGATGTTTTGGCATATGTCGCAAATGTCTTTGGCATATGTCGCAAATGTCTTTGACATATGTCGCAAACATTTTTGACATATGCCAAAACATCCGCTTAGCGAGGTTCTTACAGCGAGTGATGCCAGTCAATATTTAAATATGGAAACATGGAAATATGGAAATATGACGAGGGCGCGGTTACTAATAGGAGGTACAGCGC